>JAFGXQ010000065.1 GCA_016936575.1 Deltaproteobacteria bacterium | reverse complement strand
TTGGGGGAAGGCGCAAAGCTGATTTCAGAGTGCCAAGATGGCCCCCCTGCGCTGTTGGTGAAATGCAAAGCGTCAACCGACGATGACTAGATGATGAATTCAAAATCAACCGTGCTTACCCACCACAAATAGGATTTTAGTATCGTCGGAACACGGTGCGTCATCACTGTAGGCATGGTACCACTCTTGATTGCATTCGACTTCTGTTAAACACTCGCATAGATGGTCCTTCAGTAAGGATGCCGTCAGTATCGGAGATATCCTCCGCGGAGGTCGATTGCGTCAAAGATCCGTCTTCACGACTTAAGATAGTCATCAAAACCAGCACACTATACTTCATCCGAAAACGTGTCGTATTATTCCTTGTATTCTCGTTTTTGTGGGATTAACTGTAGCTTTGTTTTCACAAAAATTTTTTCGCCCATCCAATTCCTCACGAACGATTTTCGAGAACTCGATTTCATGCGTTCCGAATCAATCGTTGAATCCTCAACAAACGATGATCTGCGAGACGCAAACTGCAAGAACGTTTGTGCTGTCGTAGGAATTATCCATACGAAATGGGTCCCTCGTTGAGGAGAGACCTCGATGAATAATCCGCCGTCACCGTGAATGTAACCGGAAGTCTAAGCTACAACCTCTACGACAAATCTCAATTGCGTTACTTTGGTCATCCCAGTATCGGACAAACAACCGTATCTGATGATTCCGTTGCCATTAACGGCGAACCCTGATTGTTGCAAATTGTTTTTTTTGAATCGATATCATTTTATATGCGTCTGATAGGGCATTCAAAAAGCAGAACCGTTTTAAACCGAGAACGTTCTGCAAATAACAGTATGCAAATGTAAACAGGCAAAGGAAATACTATGCGAATTCTATACGGGGTTGTCGGAGAAGGCATGGGTCACGCGATTCGCTCTCGGGTGACCATCGATGAACTGTTGCGTCAGGGGCACGAAATTAAAATCATGGCGTCGAGTCGCGCCAGTGAGTTTCTTTCAAAACGCTACGGAGACGATGTTAAACGCATTCACGGGCTTCATCTGATTTATGAAGAAAACCGGGTGCGCCGCGGAAAAACCCTCTGGACCAATGTGCAGTCCGGTGTTACCGGTGTTCCCAAAAATATCGCCGCCTACTTTGAACGCATTGATGGTTTTAAACCCGAAGTGGTCATCAGCGATTTTGAATCGTGGACATATCTGTACGGTGTCACCCACCGGCTCCCGGTGATATCCATTGACAACATGCAGATTATCAATCGTTGCACGCTTCCGCCCGATATTATCGAAGACGCGGCGGACGACTTTCGGGTATCGAAGGCGTTTGTAAAAGGCAAACTGCCGTTTTGTGATCACTATCTGATTACCACCTTTTTCACGCCCGACATACGCAAAGACAAAACCACGCTGGTTCCGCCCATTCTGCGTCCGGAGATTCTTCATCTCACCCCCGAAACCGGAGATCATTTACTGGTGTACCAGACCGGCGAAGGTTACGATGAACTCGCAGATATTTTACAACAGACGGGAATGGAATGTCGGGTGTACGGCATGCGGCGGCATATTACAGAAGAACAAGTCGAAGGAAACCTCATTTACCGACCGTTCAGTGAAGACGGCTTTGTAGAAGACCTGCGCACCGCCAGAGGGGTAATCGCCAGCGGCGGCTTCACATTAATGGGGGAAGCGGTGTACCTGCACAAACCCATGTTGTCGGTTCCGCTGCATAAACAGTTTGAACAAATGCTGAACGCCCGCTACCTGCAAAAGGAAGGATTCGGACTGACGGCGTCGAGTTTGAATTCACCTGAACCCATTCAACAGTTCATATCACGACTCCCCGAGTTTCAAAACAATCTGTCGAGATACACTCAGGCTGGCAACAACGTCACCTTCGGCAACCTAACCGAACTGCTCGACCGCGCCGGCGCCGGACTGCTGTAATTCGCACACGCGAGAAAAAGACGGTCGACCCACCGGCGCCCCTTCAACAACATCGCTCCCGAACCGCCTGCCAAAAAAGGTTGCGCCATTGCCTACAGTCCCAGAACCTCTGTCATTTTTGCTGCATAGCGCCTGCCGAATTCAACGGTGTCATCGTGACCGAAATGCAAGTTCCATTCGGTATCTGCGGGGTCAACATTCAGTCCTTCGGCAGAGATTACATAGAAGTTGCTGCCCTGGGACGGGAGCTGATTCACCAATGTATTGTGGCCGGCACAGCCTCCCGAATACAACAACTCCCCTGCCAGGAAGGGTACATCATAATTGATGCCCATGGCTGCTTTCATCTGATCATACAGCGTTTTCACATTCGACGGCCAGTCCGGGTCACCATTATTGGATTCTCCCTGGTGGAACAGGATGCCCTCAAAACGACCGTTTTGCGCTTGCTTGGCGACGTTGATCTTTTCAATGATAGTGCCGTAGTGAGAGCCGCCTTCCATGAACGTCTCAACGGCTTCCCCACTGAACGCCAGCGGCACCAGACCGATGGTGTCTCCTTCCGGATATTCATCAATGATGGTTTTGGAGAACCAATCTCCCGGCCCAATGGCTCCCTGATAACACTCGTGCATCGGCGGCACCGCAGGCTGCCATTGGTTATTCTGACGGCCGCAATTGCCGTCGTATCCCAGCATTTGTATTCGCTCATTGACTACTTTGTCAGAAGCCTGAGCGATGGCGTATCCGGCCATGTTGGATTGACCCATCAGTAAAAAGATATGGAATACCGGGCCGGAATCCGTGTCGCTGTCGGTGTCGCTATCCGTATCACTGTCGGTGTCCGAATCCGTGTCCGAGTCGGTATCCGTGTCGGTATCACCGTCGGCCGCGCCGAAATCAATCCAATTCACATTCACGTCACCGGTTTCCTGTACCAAACGCATGGTATGGGTTCCCGGGCCGATGGACACATTGCCGACGCCTACATCGGAATATACCTGCCAGCCGTCGGTGGGCGCAGTCAGCGAACCGGCTATATCAACGCCGTCAATTTCAATCCGAATGCTTCGACCGGCCACGTCGCTGGCAATCCGGGTGGATACACTGAAATTCCCTCCGTCGCCCGCATTGATACAATATTCCAGCCATTCATTCGCCACCGTCCATCCCACGTTGCATCCGCCGCCGGCGGTGTCCTGGGTTGTTTCCAAATCCACGCCGTCACCGCGATCGCAACCGGTTCCTTCATTCACCGCATCGCTCTCTGAAAAATCGATATATTCTTCGGCTTCAATCCGCGCCGGAATACTCACGCAACCATCCGAGTCAGAATCCGTGTCACTATCGGTATCGGTATCCGAGTCTGAATCGGTGTCTGAATCCACATCTGTATCACTATCGGTATCCGCATCAGAATCCGTGTCACTGTCCGCATCGGTATCGGTATCGGTATCCGAGTCTGAATCGGTGTCTGAATCCGCATCCGTATCACTATCGGTATCCGTATCAGAATCCGTGTCACCGTCCGTATCTGTATCACTATCCGCATCGCTGTCTGCGTCGCCGTCCGCATCGCTGTCTGTGTCGCCGTCCGCATCGCTGTCTGCGTCGCCGTCCCCATCGCTGTCTGTGTCGCCGTCCGCATCGCTGTCTGCGTCGCCATCCCCATCGCTGTCTGCGTCGCCATCCCCATTCGAACTCACACCGTCGTCACTTCCCGAACATCCCATTGCTGACCCAATCCCCGCACTGCAAATCAGCAACCATATTACCAGTATTCGTTTCATGTATTCCTTTCCCGTCCGCTGCATTTCAGCGTCGTCATTAATTTAAATCGAAAAGCAGTGGCGTTACTTTTTAAGGTATGGGTGGAAAAACCAATTTTCATTGCGACCCAATCGCATTTTCACTTTCCGATGAATATAATACAACCAATATGAAACTTATATACCGAAAATCCTTGCTGATTTGCGGTGAGGGTATTGGCATCGGCGGTTCGGAGGGGAGTCCGACGCCATTGAGACATTTCTTTATTGATGCGCCGTCGGTTATGGCTACCATTATGCATTTTGCCGCCGCAATGGGAGCAGATTTGCATTTGAGTATTTTTTGATAGTGTGAGAAAATATTTTTGTCTTCAAAAAAAAAAAAGGGAGGAACGATCAATGACGCATGTAAGGCCGCATTTGATAAAATATTTTTTTATATTGCTCGCTATTGTCCTTTTCGTCGCATGCAGCGATGGCACGTCGTCTGACAACGTACAGACAGACGTAGATGCGGACGCAGATTCAGACACGGATTCGGATAGCGATAC
>JAFGXQ010000064.1 GCA_016936575.1 Deltaproteobacteria bacterium | reverse complement strand
AGGCGGGGTCTGACCCCTTTGGGCCCGCACAATATTACTAAATTCGTTCGCAAATTGAAAACCCGTATTCATATCCCGAAGCGATCACCAGACTATTTGTTATCGACACGCCGTTAATATAATTTTCCGTTTTGCAAAGGCTGAGAATCGAAAAGTCGTCGATACCGACGCCTCGGATTTGATACACACCGGCATCTCCCGCGCCCAGTGCTGCAAAATCGTTGTCAAAAATCAGCTCCCCCGCATGTCCTTCAACCGGAATAACCCCTTCTATTTGAACATTGTTTGGCTCTTGCGCGTCCAGAATCATCATCCCATCTCCCCCAAGACTCACTGCAACCAATGTTCCTTTGGCGCTTATCATCGGACTGAAATCCAAATCAAACGCTGTTGTCCCCAGCTCAACGGGGGCCGATGGCTGCGACATATCATAGGTTGTCAACCCCAACCCTTGTCCGCACAGATACATTCGGTTTCCATCGATGGCTAGGTTTCCGGGAATGCCTTTCGATACTTCCAACACGGCTGTTTCCTCCCAGTTCTCCACGTCGATAACGTAAACACCCAATTCTGTGCTCACATATAGTACGTTGTTTGCAACTGCCATCCCATAGGGATATGCGGGAACAATCCATTCGTTTTCAACGGTCATTGTCCCATTTTGAACGGAAACCATAGATACACGATCAAGCTGCATTGCATACAGAATGTCATCCGCCCACATCAATTTCATTGTAGACGAATCAAGATCGAGCCTACTTACCGCAACCGGTGATGAGGAATTTGAAATATCAACGAGTTGCAGTCCATGAACGTTTCCCCCCCAATTGTCGTAGTCCAATACAACAAGGTTTCCGTTGGCCGCAACGGTCAGCCCTGCGTTTTCTAAGAGAAAGGTACCGATGGGATATTGAATATTCGTCATTTCCTCACCCGACTCCGTCTCACTGTTTCCCTTGTTGTTGGAACATCCCGTTCCAACAAAAAATGTTGCCAAAACGATTAATCTTATCGGATGAAAAACGGTATACCAATGCATGGTGCGCACCCTTCAGTTGAAAATATTTAAATAACGAAATTGTGTATGTCAGTACATTGGGGAAATTGTAAAATAAAAAATAGAAAACCTTTAGGAAACATAGGCTCTTGAAGGGGTCTGACCCCTTTGGCTCGTGTTGTCTAAGCGATTTAAAACAGCAACATCAGCACGGTTCCGGCGGTGAGGGTCGCCAGGGAGGCGTTGAAGATTCTGTGGAATCGGGGGCGTGTCATCAATCGTTTCAGTGCGCTGCCCATACCGGTCCAAATTCCTGCTGTGCATATGCAGACAGCTGAAAATGTCAGCATCACCGACGCCACCGAAGGGATGTAATCCGGACCGGGAGCAGTGAAAATGCCGAGGGTGGAGATACATATCACAAGCCCTTTGGGGTTCATAAACTGAAACAACGCCGCCGTAATAAACGAAAGCGGCTTCCCGGCGGTGCGGTCCAGTGAATCTTCGGAAGCCCCCGATGGTCGCAACAGGGCGATTTTCACGGCGAAATACAGCAGATAGAGGGTGCCGACGATTTTCAATCCCCAGTGAAGGGCGGGTACAGCCAGCAGCAGGGTGGCCATCCCCGAGGCTGCGCCGAGAAACAGCAGATTCATACCCACAAGAATGCCGAGAACATGGGGCAGTGTTTTTCGGTAGCCGAAGTTGGCGCCCGATGCCGCCAGCATCATATTGTTCGGTCCCGGCGTGACGCACATGATGATTGAAAAGACCAACAGGGGCGCTGTGAAGTAATCGATAAATCCGTTCATTTGTGTGCCTCCTTGTAGGTTGAAATAGGTACACAGTATCGATAAACGAAAATGGGAAACCATAACAGATACAAGAATTGCAATTTCTGACCAGTACAGATATGCTCAGATTATTTTCGGCTGTCGGTCGTGGAAAGGTGATTTCGTGTACAAGTACGAACAGATTTATGACTATTTTTCTGATGCCATTACCGAGGGAAAACTGAAACCCGGCAACAAGCTGCCGTCATTGCGTCATGTGGCGAGTCAGTTCTCCTGTGCCATGTCGGTTTGTATCCAGGCGTTCGAGGCGCTGGAATATCGTGGGTTGGTGCTGGCTATCGAGAAGAGCGGTTTCTTTGTAGCAAACGCGCAGCCGGGATCGCCGCCTCGGCCGGAACGGGATCACTTCTCATTTCGATTTGCCAAAACCCGAGCAAACACATTTACCCAACGGATTGTTGACGCGAGTCTGCAGAGCGATGTGGCGAACCTGGGCGGTGCAATTCCCCACGCATCGCTGCTGCCGCAGCACAAATTGCAGCAACAGATGAATCGCGTGTTGCGAACGCAACCGAACCTGTGGTCCAGGTACGCGCCGCCCCAGGGGGAGCCGTCGCTTCGGAGAGAGATTGCACACCTGATGCTGCATAAAGGCGTATCTGTATCCCCGGAAGAGATCATTGTCACCAACGGTTGCATGGAGGCATTGTCTTTGGCCATTCAATCGGCGGTTGGTCCGGGCGGAGTGATTGCCGTGGAAAGCCCCATGTTCTTCGGCATCATCGTTTTGCTCGAAGTGCTGCAGGTTCGGGTGATTGAAATCCCGACCACTCCCACCACGGGAATTGATTTAGATGCATTGGAGTCGGTGCTGTCGTCGCAATCGATTGATGCCTGCATGTTGAGCGCGAATTTTCAAAACCCCCTGGGGGCGGCAATGCCGTCGGAAAACAAGCGTCGATTGCTGCAGATGGCCGAGCAATATCAGTTTTCGATTATCGAAGACGATGTTTTCGGGGAGTGCTCTTTTGACGGTCGGCCCAGTGTACCGATAAAGAAATATGACGAAACCCGGAACGTCCTGTTCTGTTCGTCGTTTTCGAAAACCATTTGTCCGTCGCTTCGGGCCGGATGGCTCATTGCCGGCAAGCAATTGGACAACTGTTTAAATTTGAAACTGGCGCAAACGTTGGGAAGCCCGGTGGCGACCCAGCTGGTGATGACCGGATTTTTGGAGAGCGGAGGCTATGTGGCGCATATGCGCAGGTTTCAGAAGCAGATCGCCCGGCAGACCTTTCAACTGCGCGATCTGGTATTGCGGCATTTTCCCCGGGGCACCAAAGTGACGGCGCCGAGGGGCGGATATTTTTTATGGGTGGAGTATGAGGGGGATATCGATGCGGTGACGCTGTTTGAAAGAGCGCTGCAGCATAAGATTGTTATTTCTCCCGGGCCGGTGTTTTCTGTGGAGAACCGATTCCATTATGCCATGCGCCTATCCAGCGCCGGACCGGTTGATGACCGGATCGCGTCGGCCGTAAAACAGCTCGGTCAATGGATTCGATAATGGCGGGGAGAACCGCCCGTCGCTCCGATTATGAAATTTCTTTCGAGTACGATTCGGTTTTGTAGTGATTGTCACTTGTTGCGATGTTATAAATAGAACTTCAAGTTACCGACTATCTTTTTTTAAAAGGGGAATGCCGTGAAATGGACGTTTTTTTGTATTGTGCTGCTCTGCGCGGGTAGTTGTCACGATGTGAATTCGGTTGACAACGATGAGAATGATACCGGTGGGGTATCGGGGCAGGAAACATCCGACGACAGCGCAGATGATTCTGATGTCGCAACGAGTGACGACTGCCTTACCTATAACCCTTTGTGTTGCGGCAACGGGTCGATTCAAAGATGGGAGGCGTGTGACGACGGCAACCGATTGAATGATGATGGGTGCACCGAAGATTGTTTGTATATAGATGACGGGTATAGGTGCGACGTCGCGGGTGCTCTTTGTGTCGAGTTGCCATGGTGTGGAGACGGAATCACCGAGGGCGCGGAATGCTGCGATGACGGTAATACAGTTGCCGGGGACGGTTGTTCAGCGATATGTCAATTTGAGACTGAGGATTTGTCGGCAGTCGTGTTTCCGGATGGTTGCGAATTGACAACCTGTGGTGACGGTATTGCAGAAGGCACGGAGGAGTGCGATTTCGGCGCAGACGAAAATACCGGCGACTATAACGGTTGCACCATCGATTGTCGGCTAGGCCCGCATTGTGGTGACGGCATTTTGGATGTCGAGCACGAAGAATGTGACGACGGAAATCATCTAGATGGAGATGGATGTCCCGCGGGATGTCGCTACGGAATTCCACAGTAAGATTGTTCTGAGGGGCAACCCCTGGTCGAAGCGGTTCAAGGGGGCGTTCAAGGGGGCAGCCCCCCTTTTGTAGGTAAGGGGTCAGACCCTCCCTATTGACCTTTTCTGTATAAATTGGACGATATAGTTTTGTCTGTTGTGAGTATTGATAAGTTGTAATCTGTATTTGTTATTTTATTTCGAATAGTTATGAGAAAATGTCGGATGGCAAATGGAATAAAAGGTCAATAGGCGGGGTCTGACCCCTTTCGGAGGTCTGGAGTCAGCATCTGTGTGAAGAAGCGTGTTTACGATGGACGGATGAAAAAGTTATTTGAGTGTATGTGGTTTTACCCTACCACGCGATTTCGGCCGGCTTTTTTGGCCTGGTAAAGTTTTTGGTCGGCGCGTTTGATAAGGGCTTTGGGGGACGGATTGTCATGGTTCAGAACGTCGACCCCCAGGCTGACCGTTACGGGAATGCGCTGGTTTTCAAACTGAAAATGATGCTCAGAAATCAGGTTTCGAATTTTTTCGGCGAGAGACGACGCACCGTTAATCGTGATTTCCGGAATCAGAATGGCGAATTCCTCACCCCCATATCGCGCAAAGATTTCGCTTTGGCGAATGTTGGCCTGCACCAGCTTGCTCAGCGTCTGCAGCACTGCATCTCCGGCCACATGGCCGTAGGTGTCGTTGATCTGTTTGAAGTGATCAATGTCAAACATAATTAGCGAGAGGGGGCGTTCATATCGACGAGCCCGCTCCGCTTCGCGAGACAGTTCATCCAGGAAAAACCGCTTATTATAGATCCCGGTGAGTCCGTCTACGATTGTCATTCGGTAGATCTCTTCGTGGTAGACACTCTCAATATCTGAACCGACCAGATACTTGAAAACGCGATCACCTATTTTAACCTGATCGCCGGGCTGCAGTTGCCGCGACGAAATCTTCTCCCCGTTGATGTATGTGCCGTTTGTACTGTTCATGTCGCGGAGGATGCGCTGTTTATCATTCAATTCCAAAATGGAATGACGTCTGGACACCGCCTGGGTCTCAATGACAATATCGTTGTTCGCGCCGCGCCCTATGGAAATCTGCGGTTTGTTCAAAACCCACTTTTTACCGAGATCAGTACCTGGTGGATATATCTGTACCAGCGCTTCTTCTCCGGCCTGTTTGCGAATTGCCTCGAAACTAGTAATCGCGGTTTTTTCGTTGTCAGCAGTAGTCATCTTCCGTCCGTTTCCTCAGTGCGCGAGAAATATACAATGTATTAATATAGTTGAAGACGGGAATCCTGTAAACAAGTCCCCGGCCAAAAGGGAATATCCAAAGGTGTATCAAAATTGTTTTCGAAACAACAATGAACGGGCAGTGGAAAATTTAAATAAGTACACCAATGCCGATTTGACAAAGTGATGGAATATGGCTTAACTGGGGAAAGGATTAGGCAACTTGCGATGTTGCCGCTCGGAGGTTTTTTTGGACTTCATTTTCAAGCCGTGGCCCTGGTACGTGATTGGGCCGCTCATCGGATTATTTGTGCCGGTAATGGCGATGTTGGGAAAGAAACTCGGCATTTCGTCGAATTTGAAACATGTTTGCGCCATTGTACTTCCCACCTCGAAAACGGCGTATCTGCAGTATTCGCTAAAGGAGTTTCACTGGAGTCTTTGGTTTTTTGCCGGTTTATTCGCCGGCGGCGCCATTGGGCAGTTTCTGCTCAGCGACGTGCCGATTGTGATGCTTCCGCCCAATTATTTTTCGGTATCGGGGGCTGCTCTCCTGTTTGTCGGCGGATTGGCGATCGGTTTCGGCACGCGGTATGCTGAGGGGTGTACCTCCGGCCACGCCATCTCGGGGCTGTCGAATTTACAGAAGGCGAGTCTGGTTGCCTCGGTCAGCTTTTTTGCGGGAGGTCTTTCGATGCGGGCGGTGAATGCGCTGTTCGGAGGTGTGATATGATGAATCTGCTGCAGCTGGTATTAGGCGCCCTGTTCGGCTTGATTCTGTTTAAGGGAGAATTGGCCGGCCAACCCAAAATACGCGCTATGTTTCATTTTGAAGAGCCGGATCTGTTTCTGGTTATTGCGTCAGCAGTGGTGGTTGGGTTGGTTTCGCTTCAATTGCTGAAATCGGTGGAGCGCCGATCCAATGGAAAAAAGCGGTTCTCTTACCCGAAAAAGGAAATGACCAAGGGGGTGATCATCGGTGGCTTTTTGTTCGGTGTGGGATGGTACATCACCGGCGCCTGTCCCGGCCCGATTGCGGTACAGATTGGTTCGGGCGCCTGGCCGGCGTTGCTGACGTTACTTGGTGCGGTGTTGGGTACATACGCCTATGCGCGGTTGCGACACCGGTTGCCCCATTGAATGCAGGAGTTTCAGTGTGAAGCTACTTGACTGTGTAGGCAATACCCCCCTGGTGGCACTTTCGGTAATCAACCCTAATTCCAATGTGCAGGTTTTGGCTAAATTGGAGGGCAATAATCCGGCCGGCAGCGTGAAGGATCGCGCGGCCCGAAAAATGATAGAAACCGCTATGGCGGAGGGCCGATGGCGCAGAGGAATGACCATCGTGGAGCCCACCAGCGGAAATACCGGAATCGCGTTGGCGATGATTGCGGCATTGCACCGGATAGACATTGAGCTGGTGATGCCCGAAACGGCGACCGCCGAACGGATTGCTACCATGAAGGCATACGGCGCTCGGGTGATACTGACCCCGGCGAAAGAATCGATGGAAGGTGCAATTGATGAGGCGAAGCGGCGTGCGGCATCGGAGGGATCAATAATGCTGGACCAGTTTTCGAATGAGGCCAACCCTGCGGCGCATTTCGAAACCACCGGGCCTGAAATCTGGCGCGATACCCAGGGGGCAATCACCCACTTTGTGTCGGCCATGGGAACCACCGGAACCATCATGGGATGTTCCGCCTATCTGAAACAACAGAATTCACGCATTCGTATAATCGGCGTTCAGCCCAGTGCCCATGCGGAGATCCCGGGGATTCGCAGATGGCCGAAAGCGTACCTGCCGAAAATTTTCAGAGCTGAGAGAGTCGATGAATACATGGACGTGTCGCGGGAACAGGCCGAGAACACAACGCGACAATTGGCCGCCGAAGAAGGAATTTTCTGCGGCGTCAGCGCCGGTGGAGCCGTGTGGGCAGCGCTTGAAACGGCAAAACGGATATCGTCCGGCGTCATCGTAGTGATCATACCCGATCGGGGGGATCGGTATCTGTCTTCGTCACTTTTCAAATAGGTTCCATTTCTCTTGAGCACCGTGGGGGGAGGCGTGCGCTCGCATTCACAGTGTGGCGAATGTGCAACAGCGTATTCCGTTGGGTTCCCTATGGTTGAAACCAGCGTTCGGCGTGAGAAAATCGGTACGGGAAGGCATCGCGAGGGAAGCGATTTGGAATATTACTCGCTGGCACACACCTTGCTGCCGGTTCCTGGGGCTGCTGTTTTTTTATAAGGAGATCTATATGCACTGCGAGAAAAGATTTTGTTGGGTTATTGGGCTCTTCCTGATGGTATCAGCGCTGTCGTGTGCGCCTCAGTTTGATCGATACGGGTTGGATGGCGTGAGCTTTGTGCTGAAGAAACCGATTCCGCCGCCAAAGAAAAGATCTACGCGCGAGCCGATCGATTGCAGCGGTCGATTATTTGTGAAGGTGCCGAACGATGGAGAAGATACTTTTCAAACGGCAAATCATGAAATGGAATTCGAGGGAAAAACCTATCCGCTGCGCCTTCAGGTGAGTACCTATCTGTACCGCGCGACATTGGCCACGTTGGAGCAGTGTACATTCAGCACCTCAGACGGTCTGGTGTCGTATTACCGCAATATAATTGAGCAGCCTGCCATGCGATCGTTCTACGAGTCCATGTTGACGCCGCTTCGCGAGATTCGCAATAAAGAGGGATTTGACGATTCGGCATACGCGCGGCTGATTATTCGATTTGTGCAATCGTTCGCCTACTGCGAGCAGTTCACCGGAAACCCCAAACCTCCGGTGGCCACCGTGGTTGAAGGATGCGGGGATTGCGACGAAAAGAGTGCGCTGCTCGCCGGTCTGCTGGCGGCGGAAGGGTTTGATGTGTGCCTCCTTCTTTTTCAGAATCATATGGCCGTAGGGCTGGGAACCGACGAAGACGGGTTTCAGAGAACTGACTATCTCTACGTGGAGTCTACTGCGGTGACCCGGCCGGGGTTGTCCGACGGGCTGGTAAGCATGGATTTGGCGGTTGATCCAGTTTCGATTGGTGAGGGCACAAAGAAGTTCTTTCGCAGCGACGCCGGCAAACGTATTGATGATCTCTACGAACAGGCACTCGTCGGATTGAATGAATATCGCGCTGACATCAGCGAGGCTTCGGCAGTCCGTTTTTCAGGAATTGAAGTGCTGTTGGACGATGTGGAAGCGGCGAAAAAATCGGTGCAGCACAATACTGCAGAGTTGTCTTACGATGAAAAAATGTATCTGGTGTACGCAAGCGCGCTGATTTACTGTACATATTCGCCTGATTCAGAACAGGATATGGTTGAATGGCTGGAAAACTATCTGGCCTGGACGGCGAAGTTTGAAAATAGCGAAGCGGAAAAATAACGGGTTTGAGGTTGCGTTTTGAACCGCTTATTTTACGATTGCGATAATGAAGACCGTTGTTTGCTGCGGGTTCGTTTGCTGCGATGTAATGGGTACAGCTGAACGCTACCCCGAAGAAAATCAGAAACAGTTCGTGCAGTCGATGGAGATTAGCGCCGGCGGCCCGGCAACCAACGCCGCCTGTTTGCTGGCGCGATGGGGCGTAAATACCTATCTGGCCGGGCAACTGGGCCGTGACGCCTTTGCAGATTTGGTGATGTCTGATCTTCAGCGGGCGGGCGTGAGGCTCGACATGTTGCAGCGGTACGACGGCCCTAGCGATTGTGCCATGATCATTTCGTCGCAGCAGTCGGGTTCCCGCACGGTGCTTTCCCGGCGCTACAGCGATAGCTATGAGTGCAGGGCGGTTTCCTGCAGTACGCGTGCGGATGGGCTTCTGTTGGATGGTCACCAGTATGAGTGGGGGGTGCATCTGCTGCGTGGATTTACAGGGATCTCCGTTCTTGATGCGGGATCAATGCGCGACGCGACAGTGTCTTTGCTGTCGCAGGTGACAGATCCGGTTGTGTCGGCACGTTTTTACGAACAGGTTAGCGGCGAACATCCCCCGCGAGAATTGGCCCGGATTCTCCCGAAACGATTGATTGTCACCCGGGGCGAACAGTCAGTGCTGGAGTTGCAACGCGGCAGTCAGCGCGAGCATTCGGTGTTTTCGGTACCCGTTGTCGATACATTGGCGGCAGGCGATGTGTTTCACGGCGCGTATCTGTTCGGTCGATTATATGGGTTGTCACGGGCGCAGAGTATTCGATTGGGTGCCGCCGCATCCGCGCTTTGCGTGGGCAGAAGGGGAGGGTATCACGCCATACCGTCCTTTGCTGAAACGGTCGCCTTCCTGCAAAGTCAACAGGACCCGGTCGCCGACACCATTTGGCAGCGTTGTGCGGAGGATTCTAAAAGTGAAGTCGAATGACGGTTCGTGCGTCGAATCCCGGTTCAATCTGCGCCGAACCGATGGTTCGATATTGCTGATCGGTTAGATTCTGCGCGGAGATCAGGATGTCTGCATTGGGGGTGATACTGACACCTCCCTCCAGGTTGAGGGAATAATACCCCGGGAAATTGTCGCAGCCTGTATCGCGAACACCGCCGCGAGCGCGGGTGCTGCAAATCGATGCATCGAGTTCGTCGAGGGGGTGTAGTTCGGTTTGATTGTCGGCCCAATCGATGCCGATCGCCGCGTAGAAGCGTTGGCTGGGGTGCCGGAAGGTCAGTTTGGACGACCCGAAAAATCGGGGCACCCGTCGGGCCGGGTAGTGGTTCGCGTTGCCGGTGATGCCAGCCAGGTAACCATCGGTGTCGTCTGAAATCTCGCCGCGCTGCCAGGTCAAATTGGCCGATAACGTAACGGTTTTAATGGTGATGGCCAATGTGCTTTCGACGCCTTCAAACACTGCTCGCCTGGCGTTTTGACGTTGCACAACGTTGGTTCCGTCATTGAGCACATACAGCCCTTGCCAGGCCGCCGGGCGTTCATCAATAAATTGGTCAATCCGATTGTGGAACCACACCGCGCCCACACGGATCACTTTGATTTTCAGGGTTGTGCCCAACTCAAACTGGTTGGAGCGTTCCGGCTGCAGGTCGACATTCGGAATTTGGTACTCGCCCGCCACGTAGCCGAGCGCAGTGCTTTCCTGCAGGCTGGGAGTTCGAAAACCGGTTGCGTAGTTTCCGAACAACGAGAAGATGTCGTCTTTCTGCCAGCGGATGCCCGCCGCATCTGTAAATGCGTTGTGGGAGTAATGAATATCTTCTTCGAGGCCGGGGACCACCGGCGCATACGCGGCAAAATTCGAGAATCGTCCGCTCATCAGCGCCAGCAGGTCGCCGGCGCGGGTTTTCAGAAGGCGTCCCTCCAACCCCAGAGAAATACCGAATTTGCTGAAGTACGACCCCGAAGAATAGAGACCGCGGTTCTGACTGAGGAACGTGGAGTTGTCCAGTCCGGGAACGATGCGCGCTTCCTCACTTGAAGAGATTACATTATCGAAATAATACTCTACGTTCCCGAACAGGGCAACCCGGTCTTCGGCCAATGCCAGTTTGGACGATGCATCAATGCCGAATGTGTCTACGATGTCGCGGGTTTTCTGGCCATTGTTGGCGCTGACCAGTGAATGACAGCTCGGCAGGTGAATGACGGAGCGTCCCCCCAGCACCACACAGTTGTATCGATCGCCGTTTTCGATGGTCTGATGATACGACGCAACGATTTTCAGCTTTTCGACCACCGGGTGCGGGTCCCAATTCAAATCCACAATAACCAGATTGTCGCTGTTCTCATAGGTGTGGATGGTGCCGTATCCTAAATGGTCTGTACGGTTATTTCCAAGACCCACGTGACCGATATAGGCACCGGTTACCGTGAGGGGTGAATTATGGGGTTCGAGCACCAATTTCGCCCGCCAATTGGTTCGTGTGGATTCCGTATAGGGAATCTTTAATCCGTCGCCGCCCCGCAGTTCGCCGAAAGATATATGATCGGCGCCGACCAGAATCGCATGGGCATTGCGCACAATTGCGCTGTCCAAAGAAATTCCCGGGGTGTGAATTCCGCTGCTGTACAGAAATTTTCCGTCGCCATGTACGCCGGTTCGAAGTTCATTCGGTGCCAGCGTGGAAACGGCGATGACACTTCCGATACCACCGTTGGCATAAGGGAATGCCCCTGGACCTTTGTAGACAGTGGCTTCGTGAACGATATATGGACTGATATTCGATAGATTATCGTTGGGGTAATTGCCGTATAATCCGTTTGAAAAACGTACGCCGTCCACGGTGATCAGGTTGCGGTTTCCACCCAGTCCGCGGAGCGACAGTGAGCCTGCATTCGGAAGCGGGCGCTGAATATATACACCGGGGAGATGTGTGAAGTGATCGGTGTTGTCGACGGCCGGATTCTCCCGGATACGATCATTTGATACGGTAATCGTCGAAGGGTTGGGATTGTCTGCATCATTCGGAGTCATCGAGAGAGATGACGGCTCCGACACTTCTTGTGACATGGCAACCGAAGTGAACGAGAAGATACCTAATAAAAATATAAAACCGGCGATCCGGCTGCGAATTTGATGCAATTGGCTCATAAACACCACCTTGTACAGTTGCCATATCTTACCGGCCTGTACAGAACGTTACAATTACATTTTAAAAATCATATTCAATACTTTATACTTTATGCGGCGAATTACAAGCTCACACCTTGTTCTTTGACTTCACTTTGCTATAGTCCGTGCCATGAAGTATCACGCAGGAGATCAAATTCGGGGGCTGATATTCGATTTCGACGGCACGATTGTAGACAGTATGCCGGTGCATTTTCTGTCGTGGAAATCAGCATTCGGCGCGCTGGGCGAATCTTTTTCAGAATCGTTCTTTTACAAGCATGCCGGGGTTTCGCTGCAGGGGGTGGTTCAATTGTATAACGTTGAATACGGCACGTCGTTGGACCCGGCGGTGGTGGTTGCCAAAAAAGATGAAGCCCATGCGGAATATTTACCGCAAACCAAGGTGATCCCCACGGTATTTGATGTGATTCAACGGTACTACGGCGTGTTGCCGATGGCGGTGGCTACCGGAAACTCAAAAAATCTGACGCAACCGCTGATGGAGCGCCTCGATTTGACAAAATATTTTAATGCGGTGGTATTTGGAGACGACGTAGTACAGCCGAAGCCTCATCCGGAATGCTTTTTAACAGCGGCCGAAGCGATTCGCGTGGCACCGTCATTTTGCGAAGTGTTTGAAGACGGCGAGGCGGGTATTGAGGGAGCCCGCCGTGCGGGAATGCACGTTACAGATATTCGTTCCTGGCTGAAGTAGGGCGGCTACACATTATTTTCCGGCATATTCATCGCAGTTTTTTGACCCTGCATCCAATGCACAGGCCAGGTCGCAGGCGTCACAGTAGATGCATTGCATGTAGGCCCAGTAAAGGTCTTCGACCGCCGCATAATCGTTGAAGCATTGCGCCTGTATGGATTGCCAGTCGTCGCTGATCCAGGAGTCATTTACGCAATCTTCGAGAGCGACACAATCGGGGTTTTCTTTACACGCGGCGGTCGATGCGATACACGGACCACCCCATCCGGCCCACGAGAAGCAACCGACTTCGCCCGCTGCGGCATCTTCCTGGTAACACGGAGATGTCGGCGTATTGAGTTCTGTACCGTCCTGACAGATGAGCCAATCTGATGCCAGGTTTTCTCCGCACGACACCGCACAGGCGTTGCAGGCCACGCATCCATTAATGGCGTTGTACAGTGCCACCGCCTGTTCGGTGATGCCGTTGTCCGTTCGGCACTGGGCCATGCAAGTCATCCATGGATCGCCTTCAAGGCAATCGCTGGTGCCGCCGCAGCATTCTGATTCTTTGCATGAATAATACGTTTCACACCCACCGGGGTCTGTGTCATTCAAACATGCCGCCAGCTCTGTCTGACATTCCGTTTGCAGGGCACAGCCCCAGCACGATTCGTAACAGTCCACATCCGCCCCGTCACACCCCTCTGCAGTGTCTGAGTCAGTATCCGTATCGGCGTCGGAATCGGAATCCGTATCGGCGTCGGAATCGGAATCTGTGTCGGCGTCGGTATCGCCATCGCCATCGCCGCCGGTATATTCATCGCAGTTTTTGGTACCTGCGTCGGGCGCGCAGGCCAGGTCGCACGCGTCGCAGTAGATGCATTGCTGATAGGCCCAGAACAAATCTTCCGCATCGGCGTATGTGGAGAAGCAATCCGCCTGAATGGATTGCCAGTCGTCTGATGACCATGCTTCGTTGTAGCAGGCTTCCAGGTCAACACAGCGCGAATTGCTTTTACATGCGGCGGTTTCGCTGGTGCACGGCCCTCCCCAACCGGCCCAACTGAAGCAGGCGGTTTCGCCAGCGGTTATTTCTTCCATATAGCAGGGGCAGGTGGGGCAGTTTATCTCTTCCGGGGATTTACACATGGCAAAGTCCATCGCCTCCATGACACCGCACGAGTAAGCGCATGCATCACAGGCAACACAGCGCTCGATCTCGTTGTACAAGTCGTATGTTGAACTTGTCGCGCCCACTGCCCCTGCGCATTCTGCCATGCACATATCCCACGCAGTGCCGGTCAGGCAATCGTTGCTGCCATTGCAGCAAACTAGTTCTTTGCATTCGTAGAGCGCATTACAACCGGAGTCACTCAAACACGCTTCAACCGTATGCGCACACTCATTCTGCAGTGAGCACCCCCAACACGATGTATAGCAATCCACATCGTAGCCGTCACATTCACTGCCCAACGTGTAGTCGGTGTCGGAATCCGCGTCCGAATCAGAATCCGAGTCCGAATCGCCGTCCACGTCGGTATCCGAATCTGCATCGCTGTCTGCATCTCCGTCCACGTCGGTATCCGAATCTGCATCGCTGTCCGCATCTCCGTCCACGTCGCTATCCGAATCGGCATCGCTGTCCGCATCACTGTCTGAATCCGTGTCAGCATCTGCATCGGTGAATACGTTGTCCACACATTGGTAGTCACCGCTGAGAACGGTACATGTTCTGCCTGCCACATCGCAATTGTCCCAGTCTATCCATTGGCCTCCCGAGCAGATCACCACCATGTTT
>JAFGXQ010000063.1 GCA_016936575.1 Deltaproteobacteria bacterium | reverse complement strand
TTCGAACCTTCGACATCCAGCTCCCAAAGCTGGCGCGCTACCAGACTGCGCTACACCCCGAAAAGCACGCGGAATTTACGTTCATTTTGTTCAGGATGCAAGTGCCTTTTTTAAAAAAGTGTATTTTCCGAAGGAGTACGGTATCACACGAATTTCTTGAAACTGCGCGGCTCGGAGCCGAAAGCGTTGCGACACAAGAGGTAACAGAAATCTTGAAACAGAGTTGAAAGAATCGTAATATAATACAATATGGAGACAGGGGGGCACCCATTCTGCAACAAAAATTGTTGATTTAACTCAAATAATATGCAATGTGCGGTTGACATGCGCGCAAGATTGCGCATAATGCCACAGCCTTTTGAGGAATAAACTTTTTTGAAAATAAAGGATTTCGGTCATGAGTGGAACCGTAAAAAAACTGTACGAAATTGAACAAGAACAACTGCGAATTAATCCACTGCCTGATTTTCAGGCGGGTGATACCGTAGGTGTACATTACAAGATTCGCGAAGGCGAAAAAGAGCGTATTCAGCTGTTTGAAGGTGTATGCATTCAGCGTCACAACGGTGGCCTTCGCAGCACATTTACGGTACGAAAGGTGTCTAACGGCATTGGTGTTGAGCGTGTTTTTCCGCTTCATTCCCCGCGTATCGATCGCCTTGAAGTGAAGATGCGTGGTAAAGTGAAACAGGCTCGTTTGCAGTACCTGCGTGAGCGTAGCGGAAAATCCGCACGTATTCGCGAACGCGGCAAGGCATAGGATTGATATCTGTTTCGTCCACATCTGTTTTCAACTCCATTCATTTTTATTGTTCAATATACTTTCCCGGTTTCTTTGTTGTAGTACTTTTCGCGCTTCCCGGGTGCGTGCTGTTCAGCGCGGACCCGCCACCGGTGGTTCCGATTGAAGCCCAAGCGCAGGAACCTCTTCCCAGTGATGATGAACAGTTGTATGCACTATGCAATTCGCATAATCGAGCCAACGCATTGATGGCGGATTTGCAGACCGCAATTGCCGGCTACGAAAGGCTGGTTGCTCAAATTCTGGAAGGGCGGTCGTCTCTTGCGTTGGTCGAAGTGCGTTGGCGTCTTGCTCGGGCACTATTTTTTGTGTCCGAGAAAGAAACTGATGCACGGGAGCAGCTCCGATGGATTGTAAAAGGGGAGGAAGTGGCTGAGGCAGTGCGTCTGGCACGACCGGATCGAGTGGAGGGACACTACTATTCCGCGTTATTAAAGGGGCGTCGTGCGCAGATTTCGCAAATCGGTTTCGGCGCAATGAAATTGGCGGAAAAAGTATTGGAGCTTGGAAAAAAAGCGGTGGAGATAGACGAATCATATGAGGATGGCGGCCCGCTGCGATTATTGGCAATGCTGTATGCAAAGGCGCCACCGTGGCCGACAAGTGTGGGGGATATGGATTTGGCGCTTGAAATAGCGGAAAGAGCGTTGGAGATATCGGATTACCCCATGAATCATCTGATTATGGCGGAAGTGCTGATTGAAGACGACGAAATCGAACGTGCTCAAGAGGAGTTGGCGCGGGTTTTGTCGGCACCCAAAGTGGGAAAGTGGGCAGAGGAGGGGGAGCAATGGCGACCGTATGCGATGAAACTATTAACAGAAATCGGGAATAAATAGATTCCCAGAGAATCCTTATCTGTATAAGGATTTTGTGCGCCCGACAGATTCCGCGTATATTCCGTTTTTAGTATCTTTCTTTCATTACCGTGAAAAAAAAATTTAAATCACTGAACTGGATACCAGTGAAAAATCCATAGCGGATTTTTGGATTATTAAATCATTTCAATGGGTTCTGTTGTTGGTCGAGCTGTCGGATACAGAAATTCGGCTCAATAGACAACTGATTTTTTTCTCTTGACAGTAATATATTCAGTAGAATATATTACATATCAACCAAGTAATATTACATTTTAAATGGAATACATCTAGTGGTATACGTTCAGAATTTAGAACTGCGAACTCCCAATTTACTGACTTCCGGTGAAGTGAGTGATTTGGAATCGCGGTATCCGCGTGGAATGACATCTGCAGAGATTGTGGGTGTATTCAGTTCACGCGGAATCAAGTTTTCTGAGGCAACTCTGCGGAAGTATGTACAGCAGGGGTTGCTGCCGAGAAGTCAGCGTGTAGGGCAAAAGGGAAAACACAAAGGGTCGAAGGGAATCTATCCTGTCTCGACTATTCGGCAGATTAACGAAATTAAAAGATTAATGGCAATGGATTACACCATTGAGGAAATCCAGACACAGTTTGCGTTTGTTGACGGCGAAATCGAAGAGTTGAAACAATTGATAGATACTATCATGGGAAAACTGGAGCAAAGCTCACAATCAGCAGAAGGCGGGCTAGTAGCGACGACAGTTTTAAAGCAGATGAATGAGGCGAAATTCTCTGCGGGTGAGCTGATCGAGCAGCTTGAGTTGATTGTTAGGCAAATACGGGAGCGGGCGCATATCGCAAGAGACGCGGTATAACCCCCTAAAAAACAGCTGCATGCGTGGCGGCATGCAAAAGGAAACACCTCGGGAGGAAAGTAATGGCAGACGTATTAAGAAAACAGGAAGATAAACAGGAAAAAAGAAGTACCAGGCGAAAACGTTCCATTCGGGCACGTACCATTCCGATTAAGAAAATCACAAAAGAACAGATTCGTGTCGGACGCATGCTGTATCCTGAAATGGATTACGACAAGCCCGGTTGTCGTGCAGATTGCGAGACCGCCGAGCGTCCGTGTCCGTTTGTAAGCTGCAAATATCATTTATATCTGGATGTGAACCCGGAGACTGGTTCAATCAAATTGAATTTTCCCGAGCTTGAAGTGTGGGAAATGGAAGAGACTTGTGCGTTGGATATCGCCAAACGCGGAGGGGTCACACTAGAGGAAGTTGGCGTGATAATGAATTTGACCCGCGAACGTGTGCGACAACTGGAAATGTCAGGTTTGAGTCGATTGCAAAACGTCGATGAAGAGCACGGAACGGATTTGTACGGTTTTTATGCTGACGAAAAATAGAGGCTTCGATTTTGGATAAGGTGTAGGTTGAAATTGACATATGGAGTGGGGTGCGTATTGGAACGCACATTGAGCTGATTTTAATATGTTGTGTAATATCTCGAGGTGCGCAGCATCTTCTATTTCCAGTGCAACGCAGCAGTTGTGGACTGCCATCACGTTGTTGCGTATACAAACTGCCTGAAAAAAACAATTGAAACCAGGTATTCAAAATTGCCGGAATACCGGTGGTCTTCGTTCTGTACTACAAAGAATGTTTACCTTGTTATCAAATTGCTTCGTGGGAATGTACCTTCAATCAGTGTATCTCCTTCGATGAGACTGATTCTGATAGATGATTTATCAGCTTGAATTGAGTCCGTCACTTTCTTTACGCCCGGAACTCCTCCCGACCAGGAAACCCCACTTCCGAGTATTTTGGGCGCGACGAACAGCGAAAAGCGATCGGCAAGACCGCTTTTCAGGAACGCGCCATGCACCGAACTTCCACCTTCTACCAATGCACTAAGGAATCCGAAATCGTTTAGCTGAGAGATGATTTGTTTGATATCGAGTTTCCCGTTTACGGTGTTACACGGCTGTAGGTGAACATTGGGAATTTTTTTCAGTTCCGCAATACGGTCAGGGGACGCGTTCTCTGAGTGAAGAAGAATTACATCAGCTTCTTGTGAGGATTGAAGCATCGCGGCAGACAAGGGGATACGTAAGTGTGTGTCAAGCACCACCCGCGTCGGATTTGTCCCTTCGGCATCGCGCACAGTCAACATAGGGTTGTCTGCAAGTACGGTGCCGATGCCGACAATGATAGCGTCGTGTTTGCTCCGCAACTCGTGACCTTTCGCACGGGTCGCAGGGCCGGTTATCCATTTTGAATCACCAGTGGTTGTTGCCAGAAAGCCATCCATGGAAACCGCCGCCTTTAAATGAATGAGCGGCCGTTTCAGCAGCCGGTGCTGAGTGTATGTGTCGAGCATGAGCCTGCAGGCGCTTTCTTCAATTCCGACTGTTACCTCGTGTTCGTGTTTTTCAAGAAATGAAATACCTTTGCCGGACACCAGCTTGTCCGGGTCCTTCATTCCCACCACCACACGTGCGATATTCGCATGGTGAATTGCTTCGCAACAGGGGCCGGTGCGGCCATGATGGCAACAAGGCTCAAGGGTGACGTACATGGTTGCACCGGTAACGCTGTTTCCGGCTTGTTTCGCATCGTGGAGTGCTTCGATTTCTGCGTGCGGCATGCCGGGGGCGTGGTGGTAGCCTTGCCCGATAATACAGTTATCTTTTACTATTACGGCACCAACCTGTGGATTAGGGCTCGGTTTGCAGCGGCGTGCAAGCTGAAGCGCCAGACTCATGTAATAAGCATCGTCTTTCGCCTGTGCCATATGGTTTTCCTCGGCTAAAGGGTCAGTTTCCCCGTTTTTTAACGAGCGACGAAAGTTCGTCCATAAACTCGTCAATATCTTTAAACGAACGATATACGCTGGCAAATCGAATGTACGCGACTTCATCGAGTTCGCGGAGTCGCTTCATTACGTATTCACCGATTTGTTCCGCAGGAATTTCTTCGAGGCTGAGTGCACCGATATCTTTTCCCACATCATCGACAAGTTGTTTGATCTGTTTTACAGAGATGGGGCGCTTGTCACAGGCCTTTGACACGCCGAGCATGAGCTTGTCGGTATCCCATTGCTCGCGTCGACCGTCTTTTTTTACTACCATCGGGAACGCCCCTTCTGAACGCTCATAGGTTGTGAATCGATGGGAGCAGGCGTCACATGAACGTCGACGGCGAATTTCATAACCTTCTTTGATGGTGCGCGAATCAATAACGCGAGTATCCGGCTCTGAGCAGACAGGACACTTCATTGGGGGGAAACATCAATTTTGTTGATGCGTCGGATGTGGCGGTCGCCTTCAAATTCCGTATTCAGAAAGATTTCTACCATATCCAATGCCACTCCCGGTCCCACAACTCGGCCACCCATACATAGCACATTGGCGTCATTGTGTTCTCTGGCCATTCTGGCCATATAGGAGTTGGTGCACAAGGCGGCACGTATACCGATGTGTCGATTTGCAGCCAGACTCATGCCGATTCCGGTTCCGCAAATTAAAACTCCCATGCCCTCGTTTGATAGTACATCCTCTGCCAACGCATGTGCATAGTCAGTGTAGTCCACCGACGATGCACCATGGGTTCCCAAGTCTACGATGTCGATATTCTTCGCGCGTAGCTCCTGAATGATCACGTTTTTCAGATCAATTCCGCCGTGATCACTGGCAATAACGAGGCGCTTGGGCATGTTTCTTATCCTTCGTATTTGGCGAACATGATTGTCGCATTGGTTCCACCGAATCCGAGAGAATTAGACATCGCATTTACAATTTTCATCTCCCGAGCCGTATTGGGAATGTAGTCGAGTGTACATCTCTCGTCCGGCGTTTCCATATTAATGGTGGGTGGTGCAATCTGTTTTTCAATTGCTTTAGCCAATGCAATGGCTTCTATCGCCCCGGCCGCGCCCAGAAGGTGACCGGTCATGGATTTTGTGCTGCTAACAGCAATTGTGTTTGCGTGTTCTCCAAAAACGCCAATCATCGCTTCTGTTTCCAGCGGGTCGTTAATCGGTGTTGATGTACCATGCGCATTCACGTAGTCCACATCTGAAGGTTGAATCCCCGCATCTTTGATGCACAGATTCATACAGCGAATGGCGCCCTCTCCGCCTGGCGCGGGTTGGGTAATATGATTCGCGTCTGCGGATGCGCCGTAACCGGTCATTTCCGCATAAATTTTGGCACCGCGTGCTTTGGCGTGTTCCAGCTCTTCCATAACAACCACGCCTGCGCCTTCGCCCATAATAAAACCATCTCGATCTTTTTCGAATGGACGACTGGCTTTCTGCGGTTCATCATTGCGGGTCGACAACGCCTTAATCGCGTTGAATCCGCCGATACCCAGTGATGTAATGGCTGCTTCCGCACCACCGGTGACGGCGACATCTACGGTACCGTCCTGAATCATTCGGAATGCGTCGCCGGCAGCGTGCGTTGCCGATGCACAAGCGGAGGTAACCGTGTACGACGGCCCTTTCAAATTGTGGCGCATTGAAATGTGCCCGGGAGCCAGATTTGAGATCATCATCGGAATGAAGTACGGTGTAATCCGCTTGGGCGTTCCCAGTTCCATCATTTTTTCGTAAGTAATCTCCATGGATTCCAGTCCGCCTACACCGACACCAAAAATGGATGCGACGCGAGGAGCCAATTCGTCGGTAACCGTCAATCCACTGTCTTTCATTGCTTCGTCTGCGGCTGCGACTGCCAATTGAATGAATCGGTCCATCTGGCGGACTTCGCGTTTAGATACGTAGTTCAGGGGGTCAAATCCCTTCACTTCTCCGGCAATCTTTGTAGCGAAATGTTCGGTATCGAAATGTGTAATATAGTCAATACCGCTTTTTCCAGCTACTAATCCTGCCCAGAGTGACTCCACATCGAGACCGAGCGGACTAACGGCGCCCAGTCCGGTTATTACTACTCTGCGCTTGTCTCTCACAGCAAGCTCCTTTAGGTTATAGGCTCGGCTAATAAATTAGCTGAGTTTCGAATTGATGTACTCTACCGCATCTTTGAACGTTCTCAGCTTTTCGGTATCTTCATCGGGAATATCAATTTCGAATTCTTCTTCGAGGGCGAGTACGAGTTCAACTACTGTCAGAGAGTCTGCGCCCAAATCGTCGATGAAAGAAGTTTCGGTTTTTACTTCTTCGGGTTCTACGTCTAATTGTTGACATACGATTTCGCGGACTTTGTTTTCATTTTCCATTTGCATCCTCCAAATTGTGCGTTTGAAATTCGCTTCAAATGCATGATAAGTGCGGCGTTTCTCTCCGTACTTTCTGTTACTGTATTAAGACTGGTTTTTTTCCAGTACTTCCTTTGCTTTGTCAATACCGTCCGGGGTATTCACGGATATTACCTCGACGGAACTATCAATTTTTGAAATTAATCCCGCCAATACGTTCCCCGGTCCGAATTCAATAAAAGTCGATACACCCTGTCCAATCATATAGCGGACCGAATCCGTCCATAACACCGGCGATGTGACCTGTTTTACCAACAGCTCCCGGATTCTTTCGGCATCCATGTTGGGAAACGCTTCTACATTGGTAACTACTGGTGGAACCGGTTTTCCGAACTGCACGTCGTTCAGGAATGTATTCAGCTTGTCCGCGGCGGGGGCCATGAGAGCGCAGTGAAAAGGTGCGCTGACTTTCAGTGGAATCACTCTCGCACCGTGTTCTTTCAGTATCTCCGATGCACGAGCGACAGCGTCTTTTTCGCCTGAAATAACGGTTTGTTCAGGGCAATTGAAGTTTGCGGGGGCAACCACGGCACTTTGCGCAGCGGCTTCGCAGGCAGAAATGATAACCTCATCATCGACTTTCATTACCGCCGCCATCGCACCTTTTCCGGCAGGTACCGCTTCCTGCATGTAGGTACCACGTGCGCGAGTGGTGCGAACCGCATCCGTAAATTCCAACGCACCTGACGCGACAAGTGCCGCAAATTCACCCAGACTGTGTCCAGCAACGAAATCAGGTTTCACGTTGCACACTTCCTGAAATGACCGTAAGGCAGCTATTGACACTGTTACAATTGCCGGTTGAGTGTTCGCTGTCAGGGTGAGCTCTTCGGCGGGACCTTCAAATATCAATTGCTGAAAATTTTCATTCAGGGCTTGATCGGCTTCCTCAAAGGTGGATTTGGCGATATCGAACTGTTCGCTCAGCTCTTTTCCCATGCCGACCTTCTGAGCGCCTTGTCCCGGAAAAACGAATGCTGTCTTCATACTACTCACCATTTTATCAGAGCGGAACCCCAGGAAATGCCGCCTCCCAGTGCAATCATCAACACCAGGTCATTTTCGGATACTTTGCCTTCTCGAACGGCTTCATCCAGAGAAATCGGAATGGATGCACTGGATGTATTTCCGTAATATTTAAGGTTGAGTGCGAATTTCTCGAGTGGAATATTCACGCGTTTTGAAACGGCACTGAGAATTCGCATGTTTGCTTGATGGGCGGATACCACATTTACATCATCCACGCTGTACCCGTTGGCTTTCACTGCGGTTTCCGCAGCATCCGACAGGTATTTGACCGCAACTTTAAATACCTCTCGCCCTTCCATTTGAATGAAGTGACGGCGGTTTGCGATTGTTTCAGCGCTGGCCGGCTCCAGTGAGCCGCCGCCGGGGATTTGCAACGCTGCAGTTAACGAACTGTCCGTGTACAAATGAGTGGACAGTATTCCCCGATCGGATTGATCCGCCGTCGCAATTACGGCGCCCGCGCCGTCGCCGAATAAAACACACGTGTTGCGATCTTCAAAATCCATGAATCGCGTAAGCATTTCGGTGCCCACGATTGCAACAGTTTTCGCCTTACCGGTTTTGATGAACGCATCTGCGACGGATAACCCGTAGATGAAACCCGCGCAGGCCGCAGAGACATCAAACGCCGGACACATATTGGAAGCGCCGATTTTCTTCTGAATCATTGCGGCTGTCGACGGTAGCGGCATATCGCCGGTCACCGTGCCGCAAATGATCATGTCGATGTCATCGGGTTTCTTTCCCGCCATATCCAGCGCTTCTTTTACCGCGCCGGCTGCCATGTCAGACGTGGCGACATCTTTCGGTGCGATTCGTCTTTCGCTGATTCCGGTGCGTTCCGTAATCCATTGGTCGCTGGTGTCCACCATCTTTTCAAGGTCATGATTGGTCAAAACACCTTCGGCTTTGTACTTTCCGGTTCCAATGATTCGTGTGTTAATGTCTACGCTCATAAGTGCTCGTTTTCGTGGTTATCAAATCGCGCCTGGTTCGCAAGCAAGATGCGTGCCTGTTTTGCTATGCTTCTCCCTCGGCAGCTTCGTCTGCCAGTTCCATCACCTGACGGCCACGATATACGCCGCATTCCGGGCATGCCTGGTGAGGAACAGTGGGGGCGCCGCATTCTTTGCAATCTGAAATTGCGGGCTGGTTGATTTTGTCGTGGTTTGCACGTCGTCTGTCGCGACGGGCTTTTGAGGTTTTTTTCTTTGGAACTGCCACTGTAAATTCTCCTTAAGACAGCTTAATGTCGGCCAGGGCACGCAGCCTCGGGTCGACCGTTGATTTTTGTTTTTCCAATTCGTCCGCAGTCATTAGGCCCTTGATTTTTCGACACGTTCCACTGCACCTTGGAATCATCGGCAGTTCCAGCAGAATGCTGTCTCCGATAAATTCGTCCAACACGATGGTGTTGCCAGTGTAGTACTCAATGTCTAAATCTTCAGGTGTCCATTCTTCCTGCAGAACATCCGCAGCTTCTGCGGGTTGCATGAATGTATCGATGTGGGCGGACAAATCAAGTAATAGTTTATTTAAACAGGTGTTGCAGTCCGTTTTAATCTGGAAACGGACTGCTCCCGTCAGTTGTATCCCGCTGTCAGTTGGCGCAGCGTTCAGTGTGCATTTTCCTGAGACGGCTTCAACCGGATATTCACACTGTGATAAAAGCGCATTGGTCCATTCCTGCGACAGCACCCAGTTGAATACCTGTGGACGGTGCAGTTGTAGGACATCAATTTTGAACAGCGCTTTGCGGTTTTCGTTTGTTATAACCATACTCATATAAAAGCACTCAGTTTGAGACCCAATCGCTTCAATGGGGTACAAAAGTGTGGCGCAGACTACCAGCATCGAATTTACTGTCAAGTGGATAGATTGGTTCGCAGGGGGGGTGTGTAACTGAGTATTAGATTACGCACACCGGTGAATCCCTGACATCAATATGTGGGAATCTTGTAAATATATAATGATTGCAATGTGTTATGTTGATTGTGCGGAAAAGGTAAAATGGTGGAGATTATGGATTTTCATGCGATATATAAGCTGAACATCTGTTTCATTTTTTTCATTTTTAATTGTTCAACCAAAAAAAAAGATTCAATCTCGGCCTTTTTCTGTGTGAAGCTGAAAAAAAATTTAAAATTGTGTATGACCGAAGCATTTGATTTTGAGTTTCTACGTGAAGAGGGAAACGTATATGAGTCGCGGTGAAAGTGAATTCGATTTGATCCGCCTGTTGACAACGCACCAACGCGCGTCTCGTTCAGACGTGTTTTTGGGGGTGGGTGATGATGCCGCCGTAGTGGAGGAGTCCGACAGGTATCTTTTGTTCACCTGTGATGCCCAGGTGGAGCGGGTACATTTTCTTTCGGATTTTTCAGCGAAAATGTTGGGGAAACGACTGGCTGCGGTGAATTTGAGTGATATCGCAGCGATGGGGGGGCTCCCGATGTGGGCGCTATGTTCATTGTTTCCCGGTGAAACCACGTCTGAAGCGGATTTGGCGAAAATGTACGATGGACTCTACGAAACGTTTGACCGATACGGTGTGCAATTGATAGGGGGGAATATCGCGCGGTCCAATAACGGGTTGATTGCGGATTTGTTTTTGGTGGGGGAGGTGCCTAAAAAAGAAGTGCTGCTTCGCAGTGGGGCAGAGCCGGGAGATGCGGTGTGCGTCACCGGCACATTGGGGGACAGTGCGGCCGGACTTTCGTTGCTGCTTTCGAGATCACCGCAGGAGCGTGATACTCAGCGGGTGTTGGTGGAGCGGCACTTGCTGCCCAGCCCCCGAATCGGTGAAGGAAGAGTTCTTGCGAGCTCCCGAAAAGTACATGCCTGCATGGATGTGAGCGACGGGTTGCTACAGGATGCAGGACATTTGGCGAAGGCGTCCGGTGTTCAGATCACTATAGACGACACGGCGCTGCCGGTGTCCGACGCACATCGATATGAAGCGACGGTGTCCGGAACCGATGCGGTTCTTTCGGCGCTGACCGGCGGTGAAGATTATGAGTTGCTCTTTACTCTGTCCACGAGCGATGTGGAAGAAATATCTAACCGTATCTTTGGTGAATTCGGTACGCGAGTAACCGTAGTGGGGCGGGTGGAGAAGAACACTCAAACGGTCGGCGTTTCGGTTTCCGGCACTCAGTATGCGAATTTGACGCACGCCGGGTTTGATCATCTGCAATCATCTGACAGCAACGCGAACGGTGGAGGCACAGGAACCAAGGCAGGGGACTAGACAATGGAGACCATCGGCAAATATCGGTTACATCATAAGATTGCCCAGGGAGGCATGGCCGAGATATTTACAGCGAGTCGCGTGAATCAGACCGATGATGATGCAGGGCTGCTCTGTGTGAAACGCATTCGTCCTGAGTTTAGCAGTGATGCGGATTTTGTTCAGATGTTTGAGCAGGAAGCACGTATCGCCATGGCGCTTCATGCCCCGGCAGTCGTAAAAGTATTTGACTTTGACGCGCATCAGGGGCGACTTTTCCTGGCTATGGAATATGTGGACGGCTGGGATGTGAAGCGTATTCTTTCCACGGTTCGGGATTTGGGTACGGTGGTGCCGGTTGGGTTCGCGTTTCATGTGTTTTCATCATTGATGTCAGCACTACAGGCGGCGCGAAGGGTGTCGGTGAACGGTCGGGAAGAAGTAGTGGTTCATAGAGACATTTCTCCCCACAATATTCTGGTTTCGAAAACCGGGGACGTGAAGCTCACGGATTTCGGAATTGCTAAAGCCAGGGGAAGTTCTCGAGTCACGAGAACCGGTGTGATTAAAGGCAAGTTGGCGTATCTGTCGCCGGAGCAGGCGGCGGCGGCCGATGTGGGTCCGGCTTCCGATATGTACGGCGCCGGTTTGGTGCTGTATGAATTGTTGACCGGAATACGGTTTCAACGCGGACACAGTGAAGCGGAGTTGCTGGCGTCGGTGATTCATCCTCGACAACCCGAGATTCCCTGGCTTAGTCGCGAGATTAACCAGTTTCTTCGGGTGCTTTTGTCCAGAAAACCTGAAGATCGGTTTGATACCCCTGACGATGCGTTGAGTGCAATGCAGGCAATGTCGTTGCCCGAGTACAGCAGAGCGGATGCCGCTGTCTTTTGCATGGGGGTTATCACGTCCGCGGTTGGGCAGAATACGGGAATGATTCATGTTCATACACCTTCAGATGTGTCTGTTTCTGAAAAAGACTTGCTCGAGGACGCCCCTACGCGAACATCGAAGCAGATTCCTCAAAATGCGGTTCGCTTTCGGGGGCCTCAATGGCGATTTTTTGTCGTGACTGCTTCGATGCTTGTTTTAGCGACGCTGGTTGCATGGCGTGTGAAGCGGCCGGTAACTGTTCGTGAAGATATTGTCACCGCAAATGTCCCGATACGCGCGTCCGCCGCAGAAGCGCCTTCTGCTTTGAAATTAAATACGGTTCAGCCCGGGGCCGCTTCCGGGCCTGTGCTCACATTGTCGAACGAAGATATCGAACAGCCCTACCATGAACTATCATCTGTGTCTGATACAGAGTTTCAACGTGTCGAGCCGGTACACCGTGATCGTCCGGAGTCCGTTGCCGCCGGCGGAATGCTTCAGGTACTGTGTCGCCCCTGGGCCCATGTCAGTATCGACGGCGTACCGATAGGAACCACCCCGATTCGCGACAAAAGGTTGTCTGCCGGAAAACACCGCGTTCGGTTGCGCAACGTGTCGCTGGATTACGACAAAACGATGCAGGTGATCATTCGAAAAGGGAAAGATACGCGGGTGTCTGAAATTATTTCAACGACGGATACGGAGGCGCCGTGAACCTCGGACTGCTTCTGTTGATGTTGTGCATCGAATTCATTTTCGCGTGCGGTCCTGTATCGCGGTTGCCGGCGTCGGATGATTATTCGGAAATCGGAAAACAGCAATTGGAGAAAGAAAAATGGGGGGAGGCGGTTTGGGACAATGACGTGGTAACAGCAGAATGCCTGTTGGACCGCGGAATCGAAGTGGATGCACCTCTTGAGGATGGACGAGCGCCTCTGCATCTGGCGTGTGCCGCCGGATATGACGAGATGGTATCGCTGCTGCTGAGTCGAGGTGCTGATGTGGATGTCCGACAATCGGGTGGGGAGACGCCCCTGATGATTGTTGCCGGACGTGGGGATGATTTGCTTGTGACTCGATTGCTTCAAGCGGAAGCAATCGTTGATATGGGGAATTTCGAAGGAATCACGGCGTTGATGTTTTCGGCGATGGGGGGGCATGTCGAAACCGCACGCATTCTGGTGTCGTTCGGCGCAGCGGTGGATGCAGCCGATAAACAGGGGAATACAGCACTCATGATGGCGGCGATGGAAGGGCATCAGGAAATGGTTGAATATCTGTTAAAGATCGGTGCGGATTCCCATCGTGCAAACGCGTTTGGGCAAACGGCAATTATGTTGGCGGCCAAATACAACAACGAAAATATTGTTGGACTGTTGGAGAACGATACCCCATGAAGCACATCATTGTATTCGCATTGTTGGGTTCGCTGTGCACGGTAACCGCTTGCGGCTATCAACCGTTGCTCAAGAAACGAGACGTTCCCCTTGAAGCGGTGCTCGATGCCGTTGAAAATCAGACGCCGTATCCTCATCTGGCGTCGTCGTGCACTGCCGCGCTGCGAAGTGCGCTACGTTCAAAAAATGTGAAACTGCTTTCTCAAACGAGCCCCCGGTCGGTTCGCGTGACCGTCCGGTTGTTCGCAGTGACTGTGAAATCAGAGGCAATCCAGGTTGTGCAACAACAGGAACTGCCGGTAAATCGCCGCTGGCAACTGGATGCGCTGGTGACGGTTCGGGATGCCGAAGGGCAAGCTGTGTACGGCCCGGACGTGATTTCAGTAACCGTGCTGTCTCCGGTGCCCGAAAACCTCTCCGGAGAACTGGCATTGTCAGAATATTCCAGAAAACAACTGGTGAAGGAATTGGCCGAGAAGGTATCGCTGCTGGTGATTCAGCCGATGTGATAGGGGTTTCGTGGTATCTGTTTTATTTGCTCCGGCATCTTGACAGAAAACCCGAATAAACGCTTTCAAAAAAAGTTATATCTGCTATCGTTGTATCTGTTCAGCCAGCCATTATCAGTGTTTTGCGTGTCGTCTTTTGTGGACGACGGTAGAAAAGGAGCGCACATGAAAAGAGCAGCGAGTGGTGTTCATAGAATGGAAAGAATCTCTCTTTTGGTGTTGGGTCTGTGCATATTGAATTGTACGGGGGGGCGATAGAAATGATTCTCCCCTGGGCCAGGCGTCACACCTCACCGGCCCGACAGTGACACTCACCGATACTGCGCAGCGGGTCTTCGGATTTGAACAGCCCGGCGACTGGTCCGGCATAGCTGCGACGGACTCACAGCACACCCAGGGAAGCGTTTCGGCGCAGGTGCCGGTCACCGGA
>JAFGXQ010000062.1 GCA_016936575.1 Deltaproteobacteria bacterium | reverse complement strand
ATTGGCAAAAACAAGCGAGTCCTGCATGCTTCGGCTATGCGAACATTCCTTATTTTTTTTACGGTTCTTTCTTGTTGTATCTGCGGTGGCGCGTCACTGCATGCACGAGAAGTGAATTCATTTGAGGTGGGGCTCGGCGGCCAGTTCGCGTTCACCACCCACGATCTTTGTTCCCGGGACGCAGATTTGGTCAGCTGCCGTACAACCACGTTCGGTATCGGTCCCCAGATTTTCGGGTACTATCATTTTACCAAACGGGTGGCCGTGGGAATTCGCGGATCTTTCTGGCAAACCCTGGACAGCTCCCGCATAGTTTCGAGCGATGGTTCGTCATCACGCGCACAGCTGGCGCTTTGGCGCGCTACCGGGGCATTTCGATTTACGGGAGTGCAGACAGAAAAAGCGGCGTGGTGGTTGGACTGGGAACTCGGCGCTTCAGGCGCTTCAGATTCGTATATCGACGCGGCCATCGATGCGCGGCGGATTCATCAGATGGGGTTTGCCCTCGGCATGGCCACCGGGTTGGATTTCATTGTGAAGAAACGCTGGGTGATCGGATTTGAGTTTCGAGCTTTGCTGCTGGTTTTCGGCGGCGCTCCCAATTCAGTCGATGATGTGCTGGCCACTGAGCTGGGCACCGCAGTGTGGCCGGCGATAGGCCTCATTCATGTGGGGTATCGCTTCTGATTCACTCGGGTTGACCCTGTTCTATCCATCCCCCGCCGAGCACCTGTCTTCCGTTGTACAGCACCAGGGCCTGACCCGGCGCGACTGCTTTTTGAGGTTCATCGAAAACCATTTGCAGACGACCGTTGTCGAGTAATGTGGCCACACCGTCGGACGGTTTCGAGCGATATCGAATTTGCGCGGCGCATCGAAGCGGAAAATCGGGAACAACCTCTCCGGTCCAACGCACACCCGTGGCGGTAACCGTTTTTGAAAGGAGGTCGGCTTCATCAGTGGTGAGTGTAACTTCATTTTTAACGGGGTCGATTCGCGACACAAATGCCCGTTTGCCGAGCGCGATATTCAGTCCCTTGCGTTGGCCGATGGTGTAGTTGTGAAGTCCGTCATGTTGTCCCAAGCGGTTTCCATGAGGGTCTACGATGGCTCCGGGTTCTTTTTTTCCATGAAACCGCAGGCGCAGTGCTTCTTGAAAATTTCCGTCCGCAGTGGTGAAACAGGCGTCTTGACTTTCTTTGCGTTCAGAATTGATGAACCCCATCTCCCGCGCCATTTCCCGTACTCGGGGTTTCGTCAACCCGCCAAGGGGAAACAATGTGAAGTTCAGCTGTTCCTTGTTCAGTGCAAAAAGAAAGTAGGTTTGATCTTTGGGAGTGTATTCCCCTCGCGTTAAGGTGGGTTGGTCACCATGGGTGATGACAGCATAGTGACCCGTTGCCAGTCGGGTGGCGCCGAGTTTTTTTGCGTGCTCCAGAATCACCTGAAACTTGATTTTGGCGTTGCAGACAATGCAGGGGCTGGGCGTTTTTCCGGTTCGATATGTCTCCCATGAGGGTCGCAGCACGTTCTCTTCAAATGCGTCAAAGCAATTTATAATATGGTGTGGAATATCTAACGTTTGACAAACCGCCTGGGCATTTTTTATTGAATCAATGTCTCCGCACCATCGGGTGTCATCGTTTTCACCAGCAGGTCGAAATACCAGGGTGACCCCTTCCACGGAATATCCCTGGCGCAACAGCAGGCCGGCAGCTACGCTTGAATCCACACCGCCGCTCATGGCGACCAGGACGGTTTTCTTTTTTGTTGCAGCAGTCAAACGGCCTCCTTATTCAGCCTCCCAACACCGGAGGGTTGTAGCATGAGGGGATGCAACCCGCAATGCGACTGACATAGTGATTGACTGATGAGAAACACTAGAACGATGATACAAGGACAAAATAGTTTTAATATGTTTGTAATAAAATTTACAAATCAGAAAAAAGAGATGAAAATTCCGCTCATGTTGAAATAAATTCAACAATAAGGGTGGCTTTCGATTTTTTTTGACTTATCTTTGGTCGGTATTCTTGCACAGAAATGAATATTTGGTATTAGACTGAGTCTAACGCAAAAATAAAGAAGTGGAATTGATCGTGCGGCAAGCTGTGCGACAAACACGAAAGGAATTTTAAATGAAATTATCAATGTTAACTACTTTACTAATGATTCTGATGCTTACGCTGGCCGTAGGTTGTAGTGATGACGGTGGCGGCGGTGACGACGACGATAGCGATACCAACACCGATTCTGATACCGGCGTGGATACCAACCTGACGGATGGAGACACCGATACGGATTCTGACACGGACTCCGATACCGACTCCGACACGGATTCTGACACGGATTCTGATACCGATTCTGATACCGATACGGATTCTGATACAGACACGGATTCTGATACAGACACGGATTCTGATACGGACACGGATTCTGATACAGACACGGATTCTGACACGGATTCTGATACCGATTCTGATACAGATACGGATTCTGATACGGACACCGATTCCGATACGGACACCGACTCTGATACCGATACCGACTCCGACTCCGACACGGATTCCGATACCGATACCGACGCCGATACCGACGCCGATACCGATTCAGATGCAGACGAGCTAACTGACCTTCGCGTGATTCAGCTGGATTCCGCTTCCACGTTGCGCGTGAATGTTCGCGACGATACCTCCACCGGGTATGAGGACGCGGCAGTGAATTACTATTTCTCCCATGAGCCCCAGCTTCCGTTGCTGGCGGGCGTTCGTACGGTAAATATCGACAACGACCCGACCAACGGAGACGGCGTGTCTTCGGTGAACCTGAACCCCGGTATGTATACCGTCACCATCGACGGCTTTGCCGGTGTGCTCGATGCCGTACACAATATGGCGGTTGCGGACGGTGGTATCGGAGTAACCAACTGTTCCGGTATTGCCCTGGGCGCTGCCTGTAACGGTTTTGGCGGGGATGACGTTCCCTTTGTGCCGACCGTAATCGAAGTAGAAAACAACACATCGATTGATTCTTATATTCAAACTGCAGACCGCGTGACGTTCCGCTTCAATGCGCCGACTGTTGACGACGAGCTTCTGACGGTTGAAGTCGATCTGTACAAAACCGACGCCGATGGGCTTCCCATCGCTTCGGATGTGGGCTTCATGAACAGCCCCCTGAAAACATTTACCTATGATTATTCAGCGGTATATGGTCCGCTCGACGATTCATTCACCGCTGACTACGAGTTGTTCCCGGGTTACTACCGTGCGGTTGTGAATGCGACCGCTCAGGACAATGCCGCGACGCCGAATCCGGTGATCATTCACCCCTACGTAACTGACGTGATTGAAGTGGTCGGCGACGACAACGCAGGTGACGAGCAAACCGTTACAGTCAATTTCTCCACCACCGGTAATGACGTTATGCTGACTGCGGACGACAACAGTGGTACGGATATGCCCGGTACGGTAACCGTGTACGACTGCCAGACCGGTTGGGCAATCAATGCCGGCCCCGGCGGTTCTACTGAAGATCCTGTCAGAATGGGTAACTTCAGCAATGTAGTCGCTGTATTTGATGCCGGTTCGGGCCTCGTTGCCGGATACCACTTTGTTGACCTGATCGATGATTCGACCGCCACGCTCACCGAGCGTTTCATCAATACCGATGGTCTACCCACCGTGGCAAGTTCTGTGGGCAGCGCGACCGTATGGTACTCTCAGTACTTTGATTCATCTTGCGCCGCCATCCCGGTTCCCGCGGTTGTCAGTGCGACGGTAGACCCCACTGACGGCACTACTACGAATACTCCCGTATTCGGTTCGCCGCAGGCAGACGGCGGTCTGGACTATGCGGTGACCGTTATGGGCATGGAGGACAATTTCCTCGACAGCAGTGAAACCATCAATGTTGTTGCCCACCTCGATGGTGTGGTGAACTTCTCCTGGACCCCGGGCGGTACCGTTGCCGGTAACGTCAACCAGAGAAACGGTCTGAATGCGATTTCCGGAACTAACGTGGTTGCCTACAGTGCCGACGGAGCCATGTACGGCCCGGCCGTTTCCGATGCGTCCGGTTATTATGAGCTCGATGTCCCCGCCGGTACCTATGTGTTGGGTATTTACGAGCCGGGCGACGATGCCGCATTGACCGAAGGTATCGTTGTGGCCAGCAATGCCACCACCACTCAGAACTTCCTGCGTGGACCGTACACCGGTGACGTAACCCGTTTGTCTGACTCTCAGGGTATTGATTACGCCGCTTTCTTCGGTACAGCTTCGACTGCTGCTGATGATTCCGGTAACTTCACCCTGCGTTTCTACGACGGTGTGAACTATGTATGTGTGAACCCGAATGCATCCCCCACGGGTCACAACGTACTGTTCGAGTGTTTCTACAACTTTAGCATCGATGCGCAAGCGGACCTCGATGATTAATCCTCTGTAACCCTCTTTCCTTTTTCTCTCTCCGTTCATTTTGTTGGTAATCAAAAAGGGATACCTGTGTTCCGCGCAGCGCAACAATGCATGCGGCGGCACACCGAAGCGGTAGATTTACAGGAAGGATACGCGCGTTCTGTCATTGAGAATGCGTCGAATTTTTCCGAGTAGTTCCTCTCTACCGAACGGTTTGCGCAGAAAGCCTCGAACGCCCTCTTCCTTTGCCGATTCCAGTTGTTCTTGGGAAACATTGCCCGATACCAACAGTACACTGATGTCCTCCCGTTCCTCAATGAGTAAACGGGCCAGTTCCATTCCGGTGAGCCCAGGCATTGAAAAGTCGCTGATGATCATGTCAAACGCACCGGGAGTTCGGCGAAATGCCTGGAGTGCTGCGTGGGGCGTGTTGAACGTGGTAACGCGATATCCGACACTGGAAAGAAGTCGGTTGACCAACCGAAGCAGTCGCTCGTCATCGTCAATCACCATAATCTTTTCTCCTCCGGTAAGGTTGGTGGTATCTTCAGAGGGGGACAGTTGTTCCAGTTCAAGCCGCGGCAGGCAAAGTGACACAACAGCGCCATGGGGCTGGTGATCTTCCAGTGCGATGCCACCGGCGTGGTCACTTGCGATGCGCAAAGCAGTGGAAAGCCCGAATCCAATCGCATTTTCCCGCGTGGTGAAAAACGGTTCGAATGCCATGATTTTTATTTCCTCAGACATTCCTTCGCCGGTATCGACCACCGATATCTTCACATTTTTTTCGTTGGTGCGTTCACCGTAATAAAACGTATGCGTGTGCCCCGGTACATCGATGTCAACGCGTATCTCCAATTCTCCGTCTTGTCGTCCGATAGCCTGCACTGCATTGGTGCACAGGTTCATCAGTGCCTGTGACAAATCAGTTTGTGACGCCATTACGCAAACGTTTTGTTCCATAATTGTGTGTCGCAGCTTCACATTGGGCGGGAGTGAAGATTCCACCAGGGGCATTGTGGCACGCAGCATTTCACCCACGTCGAGTATCATTCGCCTGGATTGCTGCCTGCGGCTGAACAACAGCAGCTGATTGACCACTCCTCGCGCCTGCTTGGCGGAATTCAGAATTTCTTCGACATCGCGTTTCAACGGCGTTTGGTCGGGTAAATCCTGATATGCTGCGGTTGCGAAACCCAGTACCGCAGCAAGCAGATTGTTAAAATCGTGAGCGATGCTTCCGGCCATCGTGCCAATGGCTTCTTTTTCCTGAAGTTCAATCAGCTCATCAGTTCGCTGTGAAATTTGTTTTTCAAAGTCTTCACGTGATCGATTCGCTGCTTCTTCGGCGGCTTTTTCATCTGTAATGTTATGCATTACCACCAGATGCTGGGATGCACCGGTATGTGTAATCACAGGGGTAATGGATACAACCAGATAATGCGTGATCGAGGGAATATCTCCGGGAGACAGTTCGAATCGGTGTGCTTCTCCGCTTGCAAGATTCCGCTGCAGCAATTCCGACAACGGTCTGCATTCACATTTTGCCGCTTCGGCATTCAGCAGCGCCACTGCGGCAGGATTGACCTGGCGGACAATGGCGAATTCGTCGGCGATGATAATGCCATCTTCTGCATCGGTAAACAAATCGCGCGCCAGCTTTCCCATGCCGGACGATAAAAATCCGTATTTATAGAAAGCCACCATAAAAAATGGGATAAATACAGTCGATAACAGCGGCAGCCAGCGGAAAAACATGCTCACATCCCAAAACACCCAACTGAACGCGAAGGCGACAATACCAATGGTGGAAAGCACGGTGGTGCTGAGTTGAAGTAAGAAGATAGATTGTTTGCGAGTGGATTCATAAGCCGGCAATTCCTGCATGGCAGCCTGCATTCCAGCGGCATTGAGAATCCAAGTGACAACGGCAGCCGTGAGGGCCACATAATAGAACGGCCCGAATTCCAACATGCCGAAGCGGGGTTCGTCATCAATCGAAGCGATTCCCCAATCGGTGGTCAAGTATAATGCGGACGAGATGAAGAGTACCCATTGCAACACTCGATACAAGCGATTAATGGCTTTGTACCGCAATGCGTACAGAAATCGGTAGAACCAAAACGCACAGGTCACCGCGGTGGCGCCTGATGCCCTGTGCAACCAGATACGGATTTCTGTATCGGGAGTCTGTGCCGCGACAAATTCGCACCCAACCCAGAGTAAGGTGAATCCGAAGTATATTTGAAGACTGCGAATAGAGCGATTGCTTTCCATTGCACTGAGCATGCCGAGAAAGCCCACCAGCGAGCAGATTCCAGCGATAAAAAATGTATATTCCAGCGGCGTCATGATTCGCCTCGCGCCTGGAGAATGGAAGACACTGCCTCAACCAGCTGTTGCTTGCTCAGCGGTTTCGACAGGCATCCCTGTAACCCTTTTTTTTCTGCCTGTTTTTGCAGGGACGGGGTCATCTTTCCCGAGAATAGGATGATGGGTAATTGCGGCAACAACGTCCATATTTTTTTTGACAGCGCCAGTCCATCCATGGACGGCAGTCCGAAATCGACCAATGCCAGGTCAACTGGCATCGGATTGTTTTGCAATGCGTCCAGCACCGCATCGGGATGTTCATACGATATGATGTGATAGCCGAGCGGCTCAAGAATGCGTCTGGTCACCTTGATGACGAGTGCGTTGTCGTCCACAAGCAATATGGTACCGGTGACAGGAGTTGACAGGGTAGCGCCGGGTTCTTGTGTTTCTTCGGTTTTTCCGCGCCAGCGAGGCAGCAGCAATTCAAATGTGGTCCCCTGATTGAGTTCTGACATAACGCGAACGCCGCCGCTGTGCTCTTCCATGACGCGAAATACGGTTGCCAACCCGATTCCTGTCCCATGGCCCTGTTTTTTGGTAGTGAAAAACGGTTCGAAGATGTGTTCCAGGTTCTCTTTGGAAATGCCGCATCCGGTGTCAGTCACTTGTATCGAGATATATACGCCCGGCTTGGGAGTGGTATTGACGCAGTATTCCTTGTCGCCAACCACAACCTCTTTCACCTGCACACGCAGGTGACCGCCGAACCCTTCCATAGCATGAACACCATTGGTCAATAGATTGATAACGGCCTGATGCAGCCGGGTGCTGTCTCCCAGCGTGAAACAGTTATCTTCGGCCGAGAAGGATATCGAAACATTCCCCGGTACGGACACGTTCAATATTTTCAACGCATCCCGGGTGAGGGTGTTGAGGTCGAGGGGAGCGAGCTCGCGGTTTTCGACATCGCTGAAGGAGAGCATCTGCTTGATAATATCGCGCGCTCGTTCTGTTGCGCTGAGCACTTCGAGTAAATCTTCGCGAACCGGGTCTCCTTGTTTCAAGTCATCCAAAGCGGCAGAGGTATATCCCATGGTGGTTGTAAGCAGGTTATTGAATTCATGGGCGATACCGCCGCTTAATGTGGCCAACGCTTCGAGACGCTGCGCCTGTCGAAGTCGTTCGCTTCGTTGAGATGCCATTGCCTCCATTTCGTCTCGAACCCAACGCAACAGTTCTCGCGCTTCCTGTATTTCTGTTTCGTCTCGCACGATAAATACGCGCAATAGCTCCAGTTCGTTTTTCATGGTGGAGTATGAAGAAATTTTCATTCGTCGGAAACTACCGTTCAATTTTACGCGAATCCGTTTTTTTTCGGGCTGCGGCAGGTACTCGCGAATATCGGTTCCTTCGTAATTTTCGGGAGCGTTGAACCACTGCTTGGCCTTTCGATTCATTTTTCTTACTCTCGTACCGTCTTCCACCCAGAAAACCGCATCCTGCATTTCCTCAAAAAACGGAAGCGCCACATCGTCCATGTCGAAATGAAGAAACCTATATTTGCGCACCGCCAGAAAAACCAGGACAATGAAGAACACAAACATGCTGGAGCCGAGTCTGATGAAGAGCTGGGTTCCGAAAAAATCGGGCAATACCACGTCGAATAAAACAACCGTAGACATGGTGAGCACGCCGCCGAGCAGAATCATCTGATGTATTTTTCGCGCGCTTTTGTCCCCTTCCCGCCGCAATTGCAGCGCAATTAGAATCAGTCCGTATGCCCCACCCGCGATGGATGGAAACGCGGTCAACGCGTGAAGGTGCGGGTTACGTATGTCTTTCACCCCCCAGGGTGTGATTTCGTGGCCCAGGTGAACCTTACCTGAAAAAACAAAATATGCGCCCGCAGCGAGTGACAGAAGCAATAGCAATCCATACGCGACATCGCGGGGTTTTTCGAGCCACCGATATACAAAATTGAGAAATCCGAACCCCAAAAGAGTCCAGAACGGCGCCATGATCATGAAGAAGATAGGAATGTACGGTTCAAACACCGGCACAAACATCAACAGTTCAAAACCCAAAAATACCAGATCCAGTGCGGCAAAGAACAGCACCGCTCGTTTGGCGGGAGTACTTGCGGGACTGGCCCAAATATAAAACCATACAAACAGAATGATGAAAAAGCTGATGAATGGAATGATGGATAGATAATGCATGTACCCTATCTATAATCGAATCAATACTCCGGTGCAATTGATTCAACGGGAGAGCTTTGAACAGTGGCCAATATGCGCCTTACAACTTCGTTTCGATCACTTTGCTTACAATGCCGCCAGGATTTTTTTTAATCGTTTTTTTTTATGTATATTTTCATTTTGTTGTTCGCTTTGAATGGCCGCCTTCAATCTGGGGATGTCCGGTGCTTCGTTCAACCGCCGTGCAACCTTTAAAAAATGCATGCAATCTTGAAAATCGGATTCACTGAGCCGACCGATTTTTAGAAGAATGAACAGTGTGACATTGGGACGAAAGATGGACGCTCGTTCACCCTTCTTAACCAATGCGAGATTGTTTTCCCACCCATCAATACGATGTAGAAAAAAAGCGCCGGCCTGGTTAACCGCTTCAACAGGAAGTCCAAGTTCCGAGGCGATTTCCATCAATGCCAGTGTTTGACTTGCGTTGTGTTGTTTCGGTCCGGCGATGTCAATATCCAGTGTCACGCGGAAACCTACCCCAATGAGGGGTAACACCGTACCACCGATAATCACCCAATCGCCCAAAAGGGTATTCGCCGCTTTATCAATGAATTGTTGTAAAATGGAAGAAGTGATTTGCATTACAGATATGTACTCAATCTGCTTCGCGCCAATCGGTACAATTTGATATGGCGTCCGTTCACGGTAGTTGGAAGCAATCTGTGTAGTGACGGAACTTCGAGGGCGCAGCGACGAAACGCGCTCGGCCATCCAATAGACAATGCAAGAACCAGCGATTCCAATGCATCGATTTCTCGCGGGTGGAAGCCGCTGACCGGTGATTCCAGGTACCAATACACCGCTTCATGCAGCGCGGCAATGAGTATGTCTTCGGACGGTTCTACGGGACACTCGGATTTCAAAGCCAGAGGAAGTCCAAGCTTGATCAGTCGCCCCCAATCGATGTCTGGTTGAATCGAAATGGTGAGCCCCACTGAAGAAAGTGCGTGCGTCAGAGACGACAGTGATGGATTTGCCAGGTTGTGCTCAATATTTTGAAACGCAGCACGACTAAGTTTGGAACGACTTGCGGCTTCCTGCTGCGTTAACCTCCGTTTTTTTCGTGCATGGGAGATCATCGTGCCGATACTATTCATGCCTATTATAATAGGCATGAGAACGATGGAAATCAAACAGAATCAATTAAAAATATTGGTCGCTCCTTCGTATGAGAGGCTTCAGCGCGTGTTTCAATCACCCTGACGGCAATCGAACCACTTGTCCGGCACGCGACAAACAGGAATCGGGAACCCCGGCTGCGCGTTTGAGTGCCACATCGAGCTGAATGGGATTATTTGCGTTCGTCAAATTCTGTCTGGCCCGCAACGACGTTTTCCAGCCCAGTGCCATCGGTGTGATGGGAACCGGATAATCCGATCCATGAATCATCCGATCGAAGGGGTTTTCAATGAGTACCCCGTACTTGTGTTGCAGTCGCTCCGGGTGTAATAGCTGCCGCAGATACTTCGAACGCCATAGATTGGTCAGTGCGGAAGTGTCGCCGTAACAGTTGGGATAGTCGCGAAGCAGCCGTAAAAACGCGCCCATGGTTTCGTGCAGATGAATCAGTCCGGCAGAGCCGGCATGGGCGACAATGACAGTGCATCCTTCGTCGAGAGCCAGGCGAAACCGGGCGGGGTCGCCGAAGGATTGATTGCTTACCGGAATGGTATGTTCAAAGCCCCCGTGAAGCAGTAACGGCAACCGCAACGATGCGAGCTTGCGATAAAAAGGGATAAGACGGGCATCAGCAGGATCAAACCGATGGGAATTGGGAAGGAGTTTGAGCAGCACGGCGCCTTTTTCACAAAGTCTCTCCAGTTCATCTATCGCATCCAAGCGAAACGGATGCACGGATGCGCCGAACAGAAATGTTGAGTGCTGCGCACAGACCGAGGCCACGTAATCGTTGGGTACAAAAAAACGCGATAAGCTTCTGCTGCGCTCTCCGCTGGAGTGGTATACCTCATCGAACGCCAGCAACACGGCTTTGTCCAGTTCCGATGTCAAGATGTAGTTCGACAACGCCCGGATATATCCGCGTTCCGCCTCCTCGTCGCTGCATGCGCCGTACGTACCCAGTCGTCGCGACATTAGTGCCGAGCCCATTCGCTGCGGCCATTTGAGACGGGTGTATCCGGAACTCTGCTGTGAGTTGCACGCCATATGTACATGACAATCGACCAACATTTTGCGTTTCCTTGTTTTCAAATAGTTATCGTCGGGATGCAGCGATTATAGCGCAACATGTCGTTTTTTTCATTGTGAAATGATTATTCTGAAAACAGATTATGTCACGTACGTCAGTCAGCCGTTGGGGCCGAATACGGAGAGTGCCTGTGTGCGTGCGTTGCTTAGCGTTTCCCATTTATTCAGCAGATAGTCTTCACTGACTGCGGCGAACGCGCAGTCCACGCCAGTTGCGAGGATTTCCACAAATTCATCGACGCCGACCATATTGTACGCGAGTTGCCTGTCCACCTGAGAGGCAATCCGACACATGGCCACCACGTAGCCGATTTCTTCGTTCTGATATGCCAAAGCGGGTTCGTGGTGCAGCGCCACCACCAGGGGAATCGGGTCGGGGAATTTCCACAGGGAAAGTATTTGCGCGGCCAGCAGCGCGTGATCATATCCGAAGGCGGCACGCTCCACCGGTACCATTGCGTCAGAAGCGATTCGCTGTTGTTCTGTTGCAGTATTGTATACGGATTCACCAGAGGCAATCAGCATCAGTTTTCCCACATCGTGCATCAGGCCGCACAGAAACGCACCGTTTTTATGGGAGGGCAGTAAATCCGTTACGATTTCCTGACATATGGCTGCGGTGGCTGCACAGTGATCGCGAATATCTTTTCCCACGCCGTCTACATCGGGGAACATATCCATAGTGGCAACCGCGCATACACTTTCGACCACGTTGGCGCGCCCGAGTCGAACCATCGCTTTATCAATGCTGTCAACTTCTTTTCCCCGGCTGAAAAACGCCGAGTTGGCCAGCCGCATGATTTTTGCCGCCAGCGCGGGATCCCGATTAATCACCGCGCTGACGGTCGCCATTTTATAGTTTTCTGACGACAGAATTTTCAGCACCATCTGTGCCACGACGGGAAAGGTGCATAGCCCTTCAATGCCGCCGATTTTTGCCGCCATTTGCTTGGCGTACACACCATCGGGTGTATCAATTTGTTTCATCACTCGGGCGACCGGTTCAATAAAATCCATCGGGCATTCTTTCTGCGTGTTCTGCGGTTGTGTGTATCGATACTTTTACAACGACCCGCTGCATAAAATCTTTAGAGAGATCAATATCGAAAATAAATTGGATTCTAATTCTGCATCGTGTCAGAAAGAATCGCAGCCACTCGATCGTGGTGGTGCTGTCGGGCCAGATCAAGCGCAGTATCGCCGTGGTTATTTTTCGCTTTCGGGTCCTGGCCCCACTGCAGCAGCAATTTTACAAAATCAAGCATTCCGTTTTGGGCGGCTGCCATTAGAAGGGTTGTTCCGTCAGGTCCGATGGAGGAGATGGATGCGCCGGCGCCGATAAGCTCACCGGCAATGTGGTCGTTTCCGAGCCGCGTCGCGCGCATCAGCAGGCTTTCTCCCGAAGCGTTGATGGTTGTGGGGACGGCGCCTTTTTCGAGCAGCAACCGCACCATCTCCACATTCTGTGTTTCCACTGCGACAGAAAGTGGTGTGTTACGGTGCGCATCCACCAAACGCGGATTGGCGCCGTAATCGATCAGCAGTCGAGCCGCCTGGTTCTGCTTTGCGTCCAATGCATAGAACAACGCGGTTTTTCCCTCGGCATCGGCTACATTCACGTTTTGTCCGGACTGCATCAGTTGTTTCAGCAAGGAGGTATCGGTTAGTCTCGCGACCAGCATCAGTGTGGTTTGTCCCGATGCGGATACCGTGAAAAGGGGCGCCCCCATTTCGAGCAGCAACTGCACCGTCTCTATCTGACCGCTTGATGCGGCGGCCATCACCGGTGTTTCCCGGTCATCGTTTCGTTCGTCCACGGCGCTCCCCTGTTTGAGCATACGACGCACCAGCTTCAGGTTGCCGCTCTGTACCGCGGCAAATAGGTAACTTGATCCGTTCCGGGGTAGGTTTCCGGAATCCAGCCCCTTGCGCTTCAAATATTGTATCAACGACTCGTTGCCGCCCATATACGCATGAAACATTAGGGAGCGTCCGGCATTGTCGGTTTCTTCATTCGCGGTGGGATGCAACAGTTTTCGTACCGCCGAAAAATGACCGTTTGACGCGGCGAGCAAGAGGGGGGTGCGACCCTGGCTATCGGTCGTGTACAAAAATTTTCGGTACTTCATCAGAAACGCCACGAGTGCCGGGCTGCCGCCGATGGCCGCATGGTGCAGTACATTCTGCCCGTTTGTGTCCACGCCACGAAGATTCGCCCCGGCCTTGGCCAGACGCTGGGCCACAGCTTTGTGTCCCTGGTGGGCCGCGTGCAATAATGCGGTCATGCCCTGGCTGTCGGTTACCACCGGTCGGGCACCCTTGAACAACAATTGTTTCACCCGTTTCTGATCGCCGGTGGTTGCCGCATCCAATAATTTCCGGTTCAAGTCTGAAGATGACGGTTCGGCGTTTGCGTCGTCTGGGGGGGAAGCGGTTTTGCGGGCCGATGCCGGGAGCGCCATCAGAGACAGCGCCACCGCCACCAAAATGATGATGCGACCCTGTCGAAGATGAAAAAAAGCGTAACGATTATTCAATGCAAACTCCCGAAATCCCCGCAATCACCAACTCCTGAGTCGAGGGTTGGGCCTACTTAGTAATTGACGTAAAATCGGCCGATTACTTTACCGAAAGCGTATTTATTCTGGCCCCCAAGCGCAAGAAATCAGCGAAGTTGTTAAAATTGTTGTGAAGTTTACGGCGCCGAGGCCGTGACTATTCCAGCGCTTTCTGGGTGCGGGCGGCGGTGTTGGCCAGGGTGTCCACTCGCTCGTTGTCGGGGTTTCCGGCGTGCCCTTTCACTTTGATGAGTTTTACATTCCTGAAAGAGTTTAGCGAGTGTCTGATATCGGCGATCAGCTGCTGGTTGGCCTTGGCTTTCCAGCCCTGGGTGAGCACGCCGATGGCGTAGGAGCTGTCCGTGTGGATGCGCAGGGGCGCGGTTTTGTCGGTTACGATTTGCAGCACCCGCCAGATGGCGGTGAGCTCCGCGATGTTGTTGGTGCCTTGTCCCAGGGGCTCCCCTTTTTGAATGACACGATTGTCGGGGAAGCGAATCACATATCCCAGGCCGGCGGGGCCGGGATTGCCGATACAGCCGCCGTCCGTGTAGGCAACGATGGCGTCCCCGATTGAGGAGCCGGGGGAGGCGGACGACTGCGTTTTTTGGGCCGCGCGCTTCGGCGTAACGGGTGTGGTCGTGGTTTTAGGGGCCATATCTGAAAACAGGTCTCCGGCAGCGCCGCCTTCTTCAGACAGATTGGCCACCGCCGGGTTGTAGGTGCGTTCATCATCCAGGCGATATTTCATAACAGCGCGTCCGCCCTGCTCCAGAACCGCACCGTGGTCGTCGACTTCCACGTAAACAGACTTTCCTTTAAACAGCATTCGTTTGTAGCTCATCAACGCTCCTTGCGGTTATCGCTCGGGGTTGTGACATAAAAAAACAGTGATGTCCATATGCGCGAAAAGCGGAACGCTGTTTTACTGCATTCCACTCACACTGGTAATGGCAGAGGGGCAGGTTACTTTTTTCCAGCGCACAGTCGGATTGTCGGCGGTGCGATACCAATTGGTGAAAAATTCACATCCCGCCGCCAGCTTGGGGCGCGAGGAAAACAGGTTGGAACACATGCGCTCCACGCAGGCGTGTATGTCGGCAAAGGCCCCGCCCTGATCGCGGCAGTACTTCAGGAATCCGCCGTATGTGGCGCCCAGCATGCTTTCGCTCGAAGTGCCCCACTGGGTTTTGCAGCCGTAATCAAATATTCCAACGCCGCCGCCGGGAATCATAATATCAAACTGGTTGTACGCCACGTCTGAGCCCACATTGCTCATTTGTACGATCATCGTTTTGCCTTCAAGCAGGCCGGCGCCGAACTCCAGCTGCACACAATCTCCACAGGAGAATTGCCCGGAGTTGCCCGCCGCGAAACCGTAGCCAAGTACGGTGTTTACCGCCCAGGGTGAGTTGTTCCAGCAGGTGTATGCCGCGCTGCCGGAGTTGTCACTGCATCCGCTGGGTGCGTCCCAGGCCGCGGTGTGCGTGCTGTCGCTGACGGTACAGGCGTTCATGGGGTTCACACTGCCCGCATTGGACGGCCAGCTGCAGTGCGGTTTGCAGCAGTCCCAATACCGCGACGTGGTGCCGCTGTTGCCGCTGCTCCCGATGGCGGAATACCCGGTGCTGTCATCGGGGTTGATGGGATCCCACAATTCGCTGTCATCGGCATCGGCATCGGCATCGCCGTCCGCGTCAGCGTCGCCGTCGGTGAAGCCGCCGTTGCATCCGCCCAAGTTCACGTCGTCTTCGCAATCATCGGGGCAGGCAATGCAGTAGATGCAGTTCATCACGTTGATGTACGTATCAACGGCAGAGGGATACGCGTTCTGGCATTGCATTTTACACAACGTAAAATCTACAAAGCTGTCACCGTCCGTTCGGCGACACTCCTCGTAACAGAGTTCGTATGCGGCGCAGTCGGCATCGTTACGACAGTTGTCGGCATATCCTTTGCACATTTCTTCTTTGGCGCATTCCGCGCAGCCGCCTTCAAAATAGCAGGTGCCCTTGCCGTCGCAGTCTTCCGCAGCGGTATCCACGTACACGTCGCTGTCGCTGTCTCCATCACTGTCGCTATCGCTGTCCCCGTCGCTATCGCTGTCGCTGTCCGCGTCGTTGTAGTAGCTGCTGTCCACCGACTGAGTATTGCTGTTGCATGCCACCCAGGTCAATCCCGTTCCAAGCAGCATTCCCAGAATAAGTCGCCAATTTTTTTGAACTGTTAAAAGCATAATTAATCCTTAACCGAAAAGTAAAATATTCCTCTTTTCAACTATACCATAATAACGGCTTGAAGGACATAGATCTACCCATCAATTTTATCGAAGCCGATAATATTTGATTTCGATGGGGCAACTCAAGTAAGAGTGCGATTTTACAGTGCCGTCCTCGACACCTGCGAGTTCCATCGTACAATATCACTACCACCGGGTTCAGAAGGCGCAGCATGCAAAAGGAATCGAACGTTTTATTTGTGGATGACGATACCGATGTTCTGGAAGGCTTTAATCGCAGTATGCGCAGGAGCCGCTTTCACGTGCTAACGGCCACGAGCGGCGAGCAGGCGCTTCAGATATTGCGGCAGTCTTCCATCGATGTGATTGTGGCTGATTACCATATGCCCGGAATGAGCGGCACGGAACTGCTGGCCAGAGCCCGCGAACAATGGCCCGACACCATTCGCATCATGCTCACCGGCGGCGCCTCTCTTGACGCCGCGCTGTCCGCCACGTTCGGCGGCTGGGTGTACCAGTATCTTGAAAAACCGGTACCGACCGAGGAGCTGAGCGTCATTATTGAAGAAGCGCTGTTTTCAAAAAACCGTCAGGCAATTATTCCTGCCTCCCGGTTCGTGTTGTCATCCGAGGCCCATCGCGCCATTCTCAGTCAGATTCGCATCACCGCATCGCCCGAGCGCCCCACCTTCATTGCCGATACCTCCATGCTGGACTGGGCCAGACAGTTGTGTGATGAAGATTTACTTCCGCCCGAGCTCGACCGCATTCGCCCTCTGATTCACGCGTTGAGCGAAATTGAACAGATTGCGATGTCGATGGAAGACAGCGGAAAGGCCGAAGAACGCCTTGAACGTATCCGATCGGCGCTCAGCGAAATTACCTGACGGGAACGCAGCTGAAAAAACCTACTCGATCATCTCTTTCAATCGGGTGAGCAGACTCAGGGCTTCGAGTGGGGTGATGCGGTTGATGTCGATTTCTTTTAT
>JAFGXQ010000061.1 GCA_016936575.1 Deltaproteobacteria bacterium | reverse complement strand
TGCATTCCCTGCTCCTTTGAAAGAATTGATTCCCTCACATTTTACGGCAATCTGACCACGCGCGCAACAGCCGACAGATTGCATCGGTGAAACCATTAATCAGCTGCTGCTTCAACACTTCAGAATCGCGTAAAACCGACTTCGTTTCGTGCAGTCCTCATCGGCATCGTTCAACACCTCGAACCCGATGTGTCGCACCCGGACGCCCCGCTGCCGACAACAAGCAGAACCCAAAAAACAACTCTAATCCCTTGATTTTCGTTTCACTCCATTACCAGCATTATAGCAAGCATTGCGCTGTGGGTCATTGAACCTTCTACTTCTTCAATTGTTCAGAAAATACTTGGTGGTCGCGCTCGCGGCGCCGCTTACGCCTTCCACCATGTCAACGGAGTAATCGTATTTTTTAAATCGAATGTCATCACCGGTGTACACATAATCGGTGCTGCTGATCACCGCAGTCACCACACCGCCTCTGGGCGGTTTATCGAGCCGAATGCACGCTTCCCCGCTCTCCACCGGCTTGCTGTACACCGCGCTGCCGTCCTCTGCCCAGTACACAATCTGCATGCGCATTTCGGGTTCCTCGGGATTAAAATTCAAGCGCACCGTATCGCCGGTCACCGTGAACGGAATCTGATTGCTGCCCGACCAGCCCGGCAATGTGTAATCATCGGGCGTTACGGTATCACCGCTGGTGGTGGTGGGCGCGTTGGCAACGGCCAGGTAATCGGGAATATCAGCGGTGCCGATTTCGCGATTGATGTTGGACCCCCATTGTCCGTTAATGGCGCCTATAATGGAATCCCGCCACGGTCCGAAGTCCACCAACGCTTTTCGGGCGTTGTATTCCATCACCATATGACGCGTCTGTTCGTCACCCAGTCCGGTGGACAATACCTCCAGAATGTACCGAGGTTCTGCCTGCTGCCACACCCACGCGTTCGCTCCCGGCGATATGTAAAGATTCATGAAATGGGCAAACACCGATGCGTACTGGGTTCCCCCCAGGTATCGCTTCCAATTCTCCCCGCCAACGCCCTGCGCATCCGGGCCGCCGAAACTTCCGTCAATCAGCCATCCGCTGTAGCACTCGATGGGCTGATGCGGAGCGAGAAACGGCGCGCCGTCCAGGAACCCCACACCGTATGAACCGTCCCGTTGCGCATACAATTGCTGCTGAATCCAAGTGTTTCCGCCCTCGTTGAACCAATGTGCTTTGTTGTTTCCCCCCGGTGCCCCTTTCACCATCGCATGAATCGCTTCATGCGTAATCCCGCCCCGATCATAATTCACGACCGGCGCCCACGACAACAACACCATCGGATACGGCCCGATTTGCGACTGCCAACCGCCCTGTTCTGTATTTGATGCGCTGTCGGTACACAGTCCCGAACCGTACAGATACACGGAGCTGAAGTACCCCTCCTGCGCCATTTTGTCGGGCGGCCATCCCATCATATCGCGAATGTAGCCGAGATCCTCGTTCAAGCCATCCAGCACCGTTTGAATCTGCGCATCCGTAATTGAGGGATTGCGATCGTATCCCCAGATGAACGACCACCATCCCGATGTCATCGTTCCCGCCACCAGACTTGAATTGCACCCCTGATAGACGCTGAATGTCGAAGGGTCAATATCAGAAGATTCAAACGACCAGTTTAAATCCGGGTCGTATCCGGGCCAGTTATACGCCGCACACTGGTCGGAATCGCTGTCGGTATCCGAATCGCTGTCCGCGTCACTGTCTGCATCGCTGTCACTGTCGGTATCGCTATCGCTGTCCGCATCTGAATCGCTGTCTGTATCTGAATCGGTGTCGCTATCCCCATCCGTCGTTCCGCACGTACCCGCCGACACGCCGCTTCCGCTGACCGTCAACGAATCGATATTCGCAAGGCCGTTCGCGGAGGTTGCTTCCAACCGGATAATGTTGGTTCCTGTTGAAAGCGAGGCGGACTGTGACGCCGTAGCCCAGGCATTCCAATCTGCTGTCTCCGGAAAGTCCAGAGTCGCAACGGAGGTTCCATTCACCACGACAGATGCGGGTCGCGCGGCGCCTCCCCCGTTGGCATATATCCAACTGACCGAAACCGTCCCCGCAGCCGAAGCCGCCACGGACCATTCAATCGCTGCGCCGGTTGCGTTCTCCGTATTGGCGTAACCGTCTCCGTTGAATCCGAGACTACTCGATTCGATGAATCCATCCACGCTGCACAGACCAATCCCTTCTTCAATGGTGATACTGTCGCTATCAGTGTCCGTATCCGAATCTGCATCCGCGTCCGTATCGGCATCTGTATCGCTATCTGTGTCCGCATCGGCGTCCGTATCGGTGTCGGCATCCGTATCGGTATCGGTGTCGGCATCCGTATCTGCGTCGGCGTCGGTGTCGGAATCACTGTCCGCATCTGCATCAGCGTCCGTGTCGCCGTCAGAATCACTGTCTCCGTCGGCATCACTGTCTGTGTCGCCGTCAGAATCACTGTCTCCGTCGGCATCACTGTCTCCGTCGGCATCACTGTCCGTGTCGCCGTCAGAATCACTGTCTCCGTCGGCATCTCCATCTGTTTCCCCGCCCGGCGCCTGGTCGACTTCAGTACAGGCGAAGGCATTGACGATTAAAAAACATAAAACGATTAAAAGATATTTTTGCATGGGCTTTCCTTTGTTGAAACCGTTACTTCAGTAAAAAGACGTGCCCTACTGCCCGTTCAGCTCAAAAAAACACATTTTTCAAATTCAACAAAAATGCTGGAACATTCCGTCCAAAGTGGTTGTCCGTACCAGCAAGGCCGGCCCGAAACACTCTTCCTGACATTCAGGAAGAAAACGTCAATTTCAATAAATATTGATGTGCTGATTTTCTCCTCAAACGGAGAGAACGCGCATCCGGTGACGAACGAGGGGACGCCGATGAAACTAAAAAATACAGACAAGGCAGCGCATAAAAATAACCGCAGAAAAAACAACGTTTCGACCGTGCGTCGGATTTCCTGGGCGCTATCCATTCTGGCAGCGGGTGGTTCGGTGATCGCACTACTCACCCTGCCGGCGATTCCGGAGCTAATCAGCGAAGAGGAATACCGGGCAAAAAATGAAATATTCACCTTCGATGAAAACCACACCACTGACAGCGCCCCCGAACTGCTGATGAAAGAACCCCATGAAGCAGTCGTCGAAACGCAGGGCGGCAAGGGAAAACGCCACATGGGCGAAGAAGGACAAATGGGAAAACGGGATGCGGCTAAAATTTCGGGGAACAGTCATTACGGAATCAAAAGCGGTTCATCCAACCCATCCCCACACATGGCGAGAAGTTCCTACCCGCTCGGCATCTCCGGAACTGGAAGAGGCGGCGGCGGCACAGGCGAACATTCAATCGGTCTCGGGTCTCTCAATACCATCGGTCATGGCGGCGGCGGCGGAAAGGGTTCGGGGTACGGCCGCGGCGCGGGTGGTCTCGGTGGAAGACGAGGCGCTCCGTACGGCGTATTGAGTCTTTACGGAAACACAATAATGAACACCGAGAACTATTCTCATATTCAGGAAAGCGATTTCCTTCTGGTCACAGAATCCCCGCTCAGCACCTTTTCTATTGATGTGGACACCGCTTCGTATTCGAATGTGCGACGCTTTCTCAATGAACAGCGGCTCCCCCCCAAAGACGCCGTTCGAGTGGAGGAACTGATAAACTATTTCTCTTATGAATATCCGCAACCCGTCAGCGACGAGCCGTTCTCCAGCAGTGCGGAAACGGCGGTCTGCCCCTGGAACAAACACCACCTGCTCACACGCATCGGTATTCGGGCCAGGTCCGTTGCAATGGAAGAACGGGCCTCTGCCAATTTGGTGTTTCTGATTGACGTTTCCGGCTCCATGTGGAGCGACAGCAAACTGCCCCTGCTGAAACAGAGCATGAAAATGATGGTGAACCAGCTTCAACCCAAAGACCGGGTCGCAATGGTGGTGTATGCCGGCGCGAGCGGACTGGTGCTGGAAAGCACCCCCGCTTCAAAAAAACAGCATATCCTCAATGCGATTCATCAGTTGGAGGCCGGCGGCAGCACCAACGGCGGCGCGGGCATTGAATCGGCGTACCGGGAAGCCGCGAAACACTTTGTCAAAAACGGAATCAACCGCGTTATTCTGGCAACAGACGGCGACTTCAACGTAGGCGTAACCAGTCATGGCGACCTGGTGCGGCTTATTGAAGAAAAGCGAAAAACCGGCGTGTTTCTCAGTGTACTGGGTTTCGGAATGGGCAACTACAAAGACAGCACGCTGGAACAATTGGCCGATAAGGGGAACGGGAATTATTCTTACATTGATTCTCTCAAAGAAGCCCGAAAAGTGCTGGTGGAACAAATTGGACAGACCTTGGTCACCGTTGCCAAAGACGTGAAAATTCAGGTTGAGTTCAACCCGGCATACGTTCAATCGTACCGACTCATCGGCTACGAAAACCGAACTCTGGCCGCTCGTGATTTCAACGATGACACAAAGGACGCGGGTGAAATCGGCGCAGGGCATACCGTGACCGCGCTGTATGAACTGGTTCCTGCCGACGACCAATCCTCTGCAGGAGATGCCGAATTTCTCACCGTTGATAAGCTCCGCTATCAAAGCGACCGGGAAACCACCGACAAAGCCGGTTCCGCTGAACTATATACGCTCAAACTTCGGTATAAGAAACCGAGCGAAAACAGCAGCAAACGGCTTGAATTCAGAGTGATGAATCAGGTGAAACCGATTGCCGACGCCAGCCCAGATTTTAAATTTGCAGCTTCGATCGCCGGTTTCGGCATGTTGCTCCGCGAATCCAAATGGGTTCATGACGCCACGTATGATCAGGTGAAACAACTGGCCCGTTCCGGATTGGGAAGCCATGCCGACGAATATCGCCATGAATTCATTCAGCTGGTTTCAAAGGCACAAAAACTGACCGGGCGTACCGCCATGGCGACCGATGTCCAATAGCTCCTATTATTAAACCCGCAGGCAGACGGGACGTGCCGAGCGTTCTTACCTTATTTGGGAGAAGCCCCCCAAAGGTCGGATTGGTCGGCCCGTCCCCCGGAGTTCCATCTTCAGCAAATCAATTTTGAGCCGATAATCATATCGTTACCGATTTTGGGCACACTTGGTATGAAAATCGACGACCACAAAAACAAATGCCGACGGGTTCTGATACTGTTGTTCAACTGCTTTTCTTTTGGGAAGAGGCGTGTCCTGCCTTTACCAATATCCATCGTGTTGTTGTTTTTAGGTTCCGGATGCGGATATTTGGATGTGGAGCTGTTGGATACCGGCGATACATCGACGGATGCAGATACTGATTCTGATACTACGACGGACGATGGCCCGCCTTCGTCCGATGACTCGGACTCCGGCGCGTTGACCGATTCGGATACATCTTCTGACTCGGACTCCGGCGCGTTGACCGATTCGGATACATCTTCTGA
>JAFGXQ010000007.1 GCA_016936575.1 Deltaproteobacteria bacterium | reverse complement strand
GTAAAAGAAACGCCGAAAGCGACCGCGACGCCGACTGAAAAGGTGGAACCACCGGTGGAGGCGCCCAAGTTGATGAGTCTGGCCGATGCGGTCACCGTGCTGCGCAGTCCGAAAAGTTCAAACACGCAGTTGGGGGAAGTTTTGCCATCGTTACAGCAGTTGGCGGCGGACGGAAATAAAAAAGCCATGTTCTTTCTGGCGCTGATGCTGCAGGAAGGCGTGGGAACCAGTCCGGATTTGCAACAGGCGTTCTCGTGGTATCGCAAAGCCGCCCAGAAAGGCAACGACAGTGCGATGGTGAAAATGGCTGAGTTTTATCGGGATGGTGTGTGGGTGAACGCGGATGAGGAGAAATCGAAGAAGTGGTTGAAACGAGCCGAAAAGGCGGGGAATGCTGACGCCGCGTGGCTGCTGGCGGAGGAGGTGGCGCCATGAAAAAAATGCATTTGCATTCGTTGATACTGCTTCTTTCATTTTGTTTTCTGATGCCCATGGCGCTGCACGCGGATGCGGGCGCGGGGACAAAGATGAAGAACTCCGCCAGGGACACCACCCGGAACGAGTCCATTAAGGCGATGATTGAAGGCCTTGACCTGATGGGGCGATTGAGCAATCCCGAGCTGGCGAAAAAAGCGCAGCAGCAGTTGCTGGCGGCTTCTGAAAATTTGCCCAAAGCGGCGTTCGAACGGCTGGTGGGTGAAATGAAGGACATGGGCACTAAAAGTCTGTCGGAGTTGATAGAAGAGAGCGGCGAAGGGGTGTTGAAATACGGACAGGCGTTGGCGCGGGGAACCGCCGGCGGAATGAAGGCGGCACAGGCGATTGTTGCCGGAAACGGCGATGAAGCGGGATTGGCCGCGGTGTCGCTGCTGAAACGACTGCAGTCGGGAGCCGGGGAAGTGGGAGCCAGAGAGGTGGAACGAGTGGCCGCGCAACTTGGTCCCAAGCGCTCGAAGGCGTTTCTGGCGGCAATTGCAGGCGAAGCAGAAAAGAACGCGGGAAGAATGAAGCTGGTAAAAAGTCTTGGAACCCTGGTGGATGGGTTGTTTGTGTTCAACGACGCCATCAATATTTATTATTCGGATGATGCGCCCGAGGAAAAGACGGCTGCTGCGGTGGGAAAAGGGGTGGACTATACGATGGCGACAGTTGCCGGCGCGAAAGCCACTGCGTTGGGGGCGGGATTGGCGCCGGCCATCATTATCGGCTTGTCGGCCATGGCGGTGGGAGAGCTGACCAAAGAGATGATCGGGTTGCACTTCGATTCACAGAATGCGGCGCTGAAGCAGAAATGGGCGGCCATTCGATTGCGGGAGATGGCCATTGAGCGAATGCTGCGCGTGAATCAGCTGATGCGGGCGGGAAAAGTGGATGAGGCCGATGCCATGTACCGAAAGCTGTATCGGTTTGTTTTCGACCATACTACCGAAATGTACGGGGATTCGCTGTTACCAGCGATGGATAAACTGGAGGGAAAACTGGAGGCGGCGCAGGATCAGCTGCAGGCCAATCGAATTCTAAATCGCGCCGGTGTCCCCTATCGCCGAGCGGAACAGTGGTATCTGAAAGGCGTGAATCTGAAAAACGCGCTGTCCGAGCTGGCGGATGCACGAGCAGAATTGGCGGACGGGCTTTCGTCGATACAACCGTATCTGGCGGAGGCGAAGGCAAAGGTGGAACAGCTGGAGGGGTTGATACAACAGGCAATCGAGAACGCGACGCCGGTGGAAATCACCGCGGTGGATGTGCCGGCTGTGATTGCGCCGGATGAGTGGGGCCAGTTGGTATGTCATGTGAGCGGGGGAATACCTGCATACGTGGATGCGGCTGACGGTGCGGGGGTGGGCAGTTATTCGAGCGTGTTGGTGTATTGGCAGGCGCCGGAGGAACCGGGCACTTATACGGTTTCGATTCGGGTTCGGGACAACATCGATCAAACCGTATCCACCGAAGTTTCAGTGGTCGTCGGAGAACTCGTTGATACCGACACCCAGGAAGAATCCCAGGAAAACGAAACCGACGAAGGAACACCATATGATGGAGACGGCACGGAGCTGAGCGGCACATGGAAAGTGAAGGGAACCTGCACATCGGCGTATCTTGGAGCATCGTTGCAGTATCTGAGTGATGACAAAAAAGCAAAGCAGGAAGCCTCCAACGCGATGGTGGGCACAACCACACCGCTTCCGGATTTGAATCTGGACCAGGTGAAAATGTTGAAACGAATCTGGACGGTAACTCAAAGCGGCGATTATTATACTTTGACACCCAGAGGGTTCAGCGACGAAGGCAGCCTGGGCGGAAGTCAGTATCGAATTCGGTTTACCGGGCCGAATACGTTTGAGGGCACCATGGAATCCCGCGGGCGGTTCGGCGAAAAAATGAATTTGATTCATTATAATGTCTCCGGCACCCGGATGTCAGATTGAAAGGGCAGGCTGAGGACAGGCACGGAGACCTGCCCGTACTTTTTGTTTACAGGCGCGGCGATGCGGTGTACCCATAAGAGATGAATACCCATAACAATATGTATGAAGAGATTGATGACGACTTGAATGATGACGATGCCATCGACGATGATGCGTCATCGGTCTTCGATGAAGAACCTCCCAAATCGCCGCCCAGTGAGTTCGCACTTCAGCTGCGGCCGCGACTGGAAAATATCCTGCAGGTGCTGACACAGGCGGAGATGATCGAATTTGATGACAAAAATCGAGAACCGCTGATTGAAGAGATGACCGAGGCCGCAGAAAATGCCCGCAATCCCAAAGCCATTTTAAAGGCGTTGATGTATGCATTGATTGAGTCCGAATACGTTGAAGAAGTGTACGGGAGTGACCCGGAGCTGCTCAATCACATTCAGAACGCAATCGCCATCAAGTAGAAGCGCGGCATGCTGCGCCTGTTCGACAAACAGCAACCATAAACAGAGGATTGGCAATGGACGTACAAAACGAATTACTTCAGAGAATCGTTTGGGTCGCAAGTGTGATGACCTTTTTCATCAGCGGCATCGGTTGTCAGTGCAACGAACCTGCTGTACCGATGACACCGCATATCGAGGTGCAGACACCGCCGACTGTGTCGAAAAACAGTTGTGATGAGTTGATAGAGAAGGTGTGTACGGAGTTGGGTGACGGTAGTGCGGTGTGCGGGCATTTGAAAGAATCAAAAAAGGGAATCTCTGAGGAGAAATGCACGTCGATGTTGGTCGACCCGGAAAAAACACTTGCTGAATTTAAACGAATGGAAGAAAGCCGACAGCCGCTCGACAAGAATGCACGTCAAAGACTAGTTGATGGCATGCCTCCTGCGTTCGGACCCGCGGATGCCCCGGTGACGGTAGTGATTTTTTCAGATTTCAACTGCAAACGGTGTGTATTGGCGAACGCGTTTGTGCTGCACATCGGCGCGGAATTCGGCGACCGTGTACAAGTGGTGTTTCGCAGTCATCCGCTCAATGATGCGTTCAGTGAAAAAACCGCCGAGGCGACGATGGCGGCTCACGCTGCGGGAAAATTCTGGGAATACGCGGCTCAGCTTCAAAACAACATGCACAACATGAATGAGGAAACCCTGCTGCGCTGCGCTGAAGAAGTCGGCCTGAACAGACAGAAATTTTTGAAGGCGCTTGAAGCGCAGCGGTTCAAAGATGCGGTGGAAACCGACATGGCGCTGGCGAAATCGGTTCAGGCCGGTGCGCCGCCGTTTATATTTGTAAATGGAATTAAAATGTCGGTCACCCAGAATGTGTATGATGTGAAACGAGTCATATCAGAGGAACTTGAAAAAGCGAAAATTACAGATGCCCCGTAAATAGAAGGGTTACCAGGGACGTGTGTCGGTGCCCGCCACCTGTCCGCCGCTCACAATTCGCGCACTGTAATTGAAGTGTTCCTGCCCGTCGAAGCCTTTGTTTGACCCATCATCGCTGCCGCTCTCCGCGTTGGGATTGGTTACGGCAATTACGAAATTCACGATGTTGTTGCGAGCGCCGTTCGGAAT
>JAFGXQ010000060.1 GCA_016936575.1 Deltaproteobacteria bacterium | reverse complement strand
TTTTCAGGTGGACATATGAAACTCCCGCACCCGCAAACATAAGGGCTGAACACCGTCAAATACCTATTCCGGGACGGAAACTATTTAAGATCTATCCCATCTTGTTTTGCGATTTCTCTGCCTTTCGCTGCCGCACGTAGCGCATATACATCAGAAATTCCAAGGGTTTTGGCAATCGCTGCTCCGCTCAACCCAAGAGTTCTAGCAGCCGCGTGACATATAATCGCTCTAGCACGACAAACCGAACGCACCCTGGAACCACCCCGACCGCAGGGATTTAGCGGCGAGTGGTATACATCACTTCACCACCGCCGATGCGCTAAAGGCTCTTGCCGGCAATCCCCCAGCCGTGCGTGCGTAACTTCGAAGATTGAAGCAGCAGGTATTGATTGCGGAGCCGGTTCGAAGCTTCCATGTCATTGTTCCTCCAGAGCACAGGCGCCTCGGTTGCCTGCCTGCAGAGCAGTTTATCGATCAACTGATGCATTTTTGGAATGAACCATATTACATCTGTTTGTTGAGCGCGGCCGAGCGTCATGGTGCTGCCCATCAGCGTCCTCGGGGAACCCAGGTTATGGTCCGAAAGAACCGCCAACATATCGACTGTGGAATGATCCGTATTGTATTTATCGCTCGTGGCGACTTGGAACAGATACCGACAACCAGTGTCAACACCCCCCAAGGCACGGTGCGATACTCGTCTCCGGAAGCGACAGCGCTGGACTTGGTAGGTTATCCGGGGCATTCTGGAGGAACGAGCAATGTTGCCACGATTTTATCCGAGCTTTCAGAGGAGTTGGTACCGGTTAAATTGTTGGAAGCCGCCAAATTATGTCCTGTGAGTTGGTCGCAACGACTCGGATACCTTTTAGAATTGGTGGGGCAAGAAAACATCGGGAATGCACTCCTGCCTTTCGTAAACGAAAACGCGCAAAGCTACGCGCCGCTCCGGCGAGCGGCGGATGTTGCCGGTGGGAAACGAATCCCTCGCTGGAAACTCATCGTAAACGTCGAAGTGGAGCCGGAAGAATGATACCAAAAAATTACATCACCGCTTGGGGGCAACATGCACTGTGGCAACTTGCCGCCCAGGTTGAGCAGGATCTTATTATCAGTCGGGCCATCGTAGACCTTTTTTCTGTTCCCGAAGTGGCAAGAAGTCTGGTTTTTCGAGGTGGTACCGCACTATACAAGATGCAGCGATGGACTCGGTTCTTGAAAAAGTGATTGCACATCTGCCCGGTCAACCCTGGAAGGGCGAGGAAGACTGACAGCACCTCATGCTGCACGATACTAAACTATGATTGACACCTGATTCAACGCGTTCATAGTTATGCTATGACAAAAAGAATACACCTCTCAATAATGACATCTATTTGGCTTGTATCGGCCCTGTTTTTTACCGGTTGCCTCTGCAGTGAACCGCCTCCTGAATCTACTGAAACCGCCGTTTTGCCGCCGCCTGTGGTGGTGAGTTTCACCAGTGACAAGAATCGCTTGGCTTCTGATGAAACTGCAACGCTGACCGCTCAGGTAGCCGCGCCCTCTGAAGTGCCCTACTATCTGGAATGGGCCAGCAGCTGCGGTACTGTTATTCCGTTGCCCGAACCGGGCAATACCGCGCGATTTCGAGCACCTTACGGCAAAGGGGCCTGCCGTGTCTCTGTGCGCGCAACTTATGACGTTCCGCTGGAGGCGACGGAGCGATCTTTGGATATACAAATTGACCCCCCGCTGGAGAAGGAGATTATTCGATGACGAACCAGAATCCTTCCCGTCCACGTGTAAAAAAATGGCTGCCTGTTGCGCTGCTTGTTTTCGTAATGGGGTTCCTTTCTCAAACGGTCGTTGCTGACAATTCAGCGGGAGACCCCCCCTCCGCCTCTACCGATGGATTTCGGGCAATGATTATCGAAATGACCAAAACGTATGTGCAGAAAAGGCGAGACGAAATTGAAGCTGAGCGCAAGAAGGGAAACATCACCGAAGCCCGGCGCATCGAGCTAGATAAAGAATTGGCGAATCTCAATGATGAAATCGACAATACCGCCGGCCGGGTGAATGACATCTATTCGATTTTAAGCGGGTTGAAAAAGGATATTAAGGCGCTGGATAAACAGTATCGGGAGAATTATGGCGGAACCCTTCCGTCCAATCCCGCATTCACATCCATCAATGCGTTGGAACAGGCAAAGGTTCTTAAGCTGTTCAATGATTTGAATAAGGGTGCGGACTGGCTGGTGAAACTGAAGGTTGCCAACGATCGGCTGAATGCCACAAACGCGCTGGGCACGTCGGGACCGGGCAGATCCATCGCGTACAAGCTCACCCTGCTGGCAGAAGGACTATCATGGTTTGGCGGAAAAGTTCCGGTCATCGGGTCTATCGTTAAGGCCTACGGCGATGTTTCCACCGGCATGTTGTCTGAAATCTATAATCTCGAAACCAAAATGCGCGCGAGAGAAGGGGACCAGCTCATTGACGGGGTTTCCGGCGATCGCTCCATGATGCTGGAAAAATTGCGAGCTATGGGGTTCACCAGTGGTGTTCGGGTGTCGGGACTCAAACACGCGTACGTTTTTTTGAAAGACGAGATTCCGTCCGGTTGGTTTATCTGGGAGCCCGCCAGTGAGTCGTTTACCAAGATAGAGGGGTTGCCCTCCGGCCAGGAGGAAAATACCCTCCGCGAGCGTTACACCCTGCTGGCCAGAAGCGGAAACATGAACCCCTCCGGCGCGCAAATCGCAGGATTCAAACGCGCGCTGAATCTACGCATTGAGGTTTCGGCAGAACAGGTCACGCCGGGGCAGCGGGTGAATCTGACGGTATTCGGCGTGCCCATGGAACCCGGATGGGACCCTGCCGGACGCCCGGTGGAAGTAAAAGTATTTCCCGAGGGTAGCGGCTCTTTTGTGAGTAATGAACCCGCAAAGTTGGGGCAGCCGGTGGGATGGTTTGCCCCGAGTGAACTCCCCGATGATGCGGTTTACCGCTTTGAGGCCAGCATCCCGGCGGAACAACAGGAAGGTATCATGCCCCTGGGCAAAGCAACGGCACGGGTACGTGCCGGAACCGTCACCCGCATGAACCTCATCGTTTCGACAAACACGGTGGTGCCGGGTCAGCAAATCGACCTGCAGGCGGACGTGCAGGATGTTCTCGGCGCGTCGATTACGGGTTCGTACCTCGGCAGAGTCGAATTTTCGTCTGATGGGGGAGGTCAAATCATCGGTTCCAAAAGTCTGGCCGACAGACCCGGTGAACAAGCCCGGTGGCGGGCACCGTTGAAGCCGGGAACGTATACTATTAAGGCCACATATGAAGGCGGCAGCCGGTATTCGGCTGAGGGCAGCGCCGGTGCTTTAATTGGATGCAAAGCCTCCGCGCAGATACAAGTGAGGGAGACCAACTTTGATGTGTCGATTTCGCCGGATAGCGCTACAGTCACCGCCGCCGGTGCGGCCAGTGTAACCGTTTCGGTTACCAATCGGGAAAGCGTGGAGGTTCCGTTCAGTATGATTTCCCGCACCAACAAAGAAGGCGATTTATGGACAGTGAGCAATCATAACCAGCCGATGACCATTCCCGCGGGGGAAACCCGAACGGTTTCGTTTACCGTCGCTTTAAAAGATGTTGTCGCGGCTGATAAATTTGCCCTACGCATCTACCCTTCACCTTTTGGGGGGCAACGCGAAAAATATGTGACCTTGAGTCTGCACAATGGCGACCCTGCTGCTGCCGTAAATGCGCCGAAGGGGTGTGATGAAGCGCTGCGTACCTCGTGTCGCGCGGCGGTGGAGAGCGCCCATCAAGGAGCGATGGGTGCCTGTGCAGCCAAGGGCACGGCAACGGTGGCCGGGTTCACCTGCGCCATGGAGCAAACCGTTGACGCGGCTGAAAAACTGCGTGCGTGCGCAACCGAAAGCCGGTGCGAAGTTGCGAAAGTCGATGATGCATGGGAAGCATCAGCTCGTCAGGCGCTCGCTTGCGCGAGAACCGCGACAGCTGCAACCCTTCCAAACTGCGCCAATGCCGTTATCGGTAAAGTGGTTTGCGACAATGGTCAAAAATCCAAGTGCATCACCGATGCCGCAGCGGCGTATTCGAGTGCGCTGGCAGAGTGCGGCAGCGGGATAGAAAAGGACAGTTGTGACTACTGTCGATGTGTGGCCGGGGTTAACGCTGATCGACTGCAACAGGAACGTACCTGCGCCACGAACGCCCTTTGTGACGAACCCGAAGGAACCGCCGCCGAAGGCGCGAAACAGCGAAAGAAAAGTGAATGTATCCAGCGTAATGAACTTCAATGCAGTAGCTGTCTCGATGCGTCGGAAAAAAGTGCCCACAACGCTTTTGTCGCCAAAGCGGAAGCCGCGCGCACTCAGAGTCAGGGAAGCAGTTTTCCCATCTTGTCGGCGGTTCCACCCATTTTCGCGTTTGAATCCGGACCGATAAAGAAGGTAACCCCCACCGGTATCACGACCGCCACTTCGGGAAGAATTACCTCCGCCACGCCGAATGGCGGGACAACAACCATTTCAGGAAGCGTGAAGTCGGTTGTCCCGGGGAGTGTGACGACGGTTACCTCGGGAACGGCGTTGAGCGCTATTCCCGAACACGACAATTCCGCTGCGAAGGACGATGATGAACAATCGCAAACACAAACCGACACGGAATCACCACGGGGTGACGGTCTGCCGAAGGATTGCAGCGCCTGCAAGGATAATCCCATGAGCATGGATTGCCTCGCCTGTCCCATTCCATCTGCAGGCGTGCCGGCCGAAGGCGAACAAAAAGGTCAGGAGTCTGCGCTGAAACTCGAACCGTCCGTGGCCGCCAGTTTCGGAGTGGGGGTTTCCGGCAGTGGAACGCCGTCCAACCCGTGGGTGGGGAAGAAGCGTCCCAAATATAAAGCCGGCCGTAAAAAGTACCATTGGAACACTGTGAATTCCACGGAACACAAAGTGGTCGGAATGTTTTTTAAGGAATGTAACAAGCACCCCGACAAATGTTCTGTGAAAGGATATCACGACTGTTACAAACTTCCCGGGCCCGGTGCTGTGGTCGTTTGTCAAGCGCGAATGGTGAGTACGGATGGATCGGCGAATGGTCCCATCAGTGTTGACATGTCCTGGCGAAACCCAAAATAATAGTAACAGATCTCTGTAAGCAACGCGGAAACACCAGAATTTAAATTTGGTGCGATTGAAATTTTGCAGACAGAATGGTTTCGGTACAACAAAATTATGTCAGAAGCGTAACAAATTGGTAACGCTCACCAATAATTTGAAAAACCAGTTGTTATTGGTTCGAACCTTTGTTAGTTCTCCGGGCAAATAAAAAAAGTTGTCTATTACCAGCGCCACCAATTGTGGATCGCCCGGTTATCTAAAAGGGGAAATTATGACAGGTCTACACACGCTATTGTTCGGACGGTTCGCACTGATTGCGGTACTGTCAGCATTATTGTGGTCAGGGTGTGCTTCTAATGAAAAATCACCGTCAGGGTTTGAAAACGGCGTCGCTGAACTCAGCGGCACGCCGGCAGCGCTGACGTCCGAAGCGGCAAGAGTTTTCGGGTTTGAGAATGCTGCTGCGGATTGGTCCTCTGTCAGCGGAACCAGTGATTTACATACTGAAGGTACCGTTTCAGGCTCGGTAACGGTCACCGGTTGGACTCAAGTGACCAGTATCCGAATGTCTTCAATTGCGGACGCCGGAGTAGAAATCGGCCAGGCAGCTGCGTTTGATATTCGCTTGCCCGAATCGGCGCCCTGGGGCGAAGCGCGTCTTATCATTGACTTGCCTTCTCAGGGAATCTGGTGGCGCGATCTCGGAGGTGTACGATTGACGGACCTGACTCCTGGAGAGTTTGCATCGTTGAATTTTGTCATTCCGCAAGATGTAACGGCTGCGCTCAATGGCGCGTATACAGATTTGAGAGTTATTGTCATTATCAACGGACCGATGATGAGTTCGCCGGTGCTGCTTGACAATTTCCAATTTGCGGGCGTTTCGACCGGTGGCGACACAGAAGCCGGAGATGAAATATCATTCGGTTTTGATTTGCCCAGCGCCGTCGCGTTGGAAAGTGTGGTTGTTCATTCGAATTCGTCATTGAAAATCGCAGATGCCGTACACGGCGCAAACACCACCGCGAATATTGTGAATATGGGCTCCGAGCTGGCCGAACTCGGTGCAGATGCCGAAGTTGACGGCAACGTCTATGCTCGAAGTGACGTTTGGCTGCGAGAACGAGCTGCGATTCACGGAGTGGTAATGGCTTCGGGAAATATCGATACGCAAAATGGTGTGGTTGCGGATGACGGTCTGTTTCCGTACACACCGGTGAATATCGGTGCCAACATGGAATGGTCTGTCAACTGGCCATCTGTGAACGGTGTTTACGAGCTGGAACCCGACGGCGCGTTGGATCTGCCGCCAGGAAATTACACCAGCGTTTCGGTGAAACCCCGAGCAGAACTGACATTGCATGCCGGTACGTACTATTTCGACCATTTCTATGCGGATTCTGAAGCGGTGATTCATCTGGTTGGAAATGGAAGCGCAATCATTATATATGTGCGTGATTCATTCACTTCCCGTGCCGCTTTGGATCACAGCTACTCAAGCGAAGATTTTCTGCTGGCGTTTGCCGGAACAACGCGTGTTGAGTTGGACGGCCCGTTCGCCGGTACTGTGGTGGCGCCCAATGCAACAGTCCGTTTAGCACCGCTGAACGGGGGCAGTCACGAAGGGTCATTTTTTGCCTCACGGGTTGAAGCTGAGGCGCGTACGCCGATTAATCTGGTTCCGTTCGCCCATTGGGACCTTCTGCTGAATTTATGCCCCGGCAATCCCGATAAACAGGCTCCTGGCGTATGCGGTTGTGCACAACCGGATGACGACGATGATTCGGACGGTTTTGAAAACTGCATCGAACTTTGTGATGACGACCCGAACAAACAGTTTCCCGGAATTACCGGATGCGGCAATTCCGACGACGCGGACTGTGATTCCGACATGCTTCCCGACGCCATCGATCCGTGGGTATGCGAAGATAACATCCATTCTCAGACATGCGACGGCGCACCCGACGGAACCATCTGCAACGACGGTCTCTGCAACGGTGTGTATGAGTGTCAGGACGGTCAGTGCGGAAATCCCGCGGATTGTCGACCCCAATGTGACGGTGAATGTGTCGAGGTTCCTCTCGAAGAAAAAACATATGTGGTTTGTAACTGCAATGTCCGGTGGGATGAAGCTGCTGCGTATTGTCGTGCCGATAAAGACCGAAAACTGGTTCACATGAATGACTATGCAGAGAATGACCTTGTTACGTCATTCCTGGATGAACTGGGAATCACTGATGCGTGGATAGGCGCGAATGACCTGACAACTGAAGGCAAATGGCAATGGCAGGCCTACACCAAGAATAACGGAAAGCTGTTTTGGGTCGGTGGTGCGGACGGAAGGCGACATTATACATCGGTTGTTCGCTGGGCAGAGGGAGAACCCGACAGTGGACATTGCGGAGCGCTGTCGGCAGACGGCACATGGCACGGGGAAAGTTGCGAAACCACACGTGGATTTGTATGCGAAGCGCCCGGCCAGTACTCTCCAAGACGCGGTATCACCGGACATGTCGGAATTCCCACCTATATTGAGCCCGATGTATGTGATACCGACTACGAAGCCAGTTTTCCACCACCGAACGGGGTGATTATGGGCGATAATGTGGGTCTCGACCCGGCAACCGAGGCGCTGTATACAAATTGTGCGACAGCGGCGAGTAATGAGTCAGACTACATTTCGATGGGCTGCGCAGATCTTCCACTTGGAGACGTTCCTGATGATAATGTATGCCCGGCATGGGACGTTGAAACAGAAGCTTCAGCTGCCGACGGCCTGCGCGAAACCTTCTTCCCGATAACCGATTGTGAGTTGACTGTTCTTGCACCCCTTGTAAATGTTGCGCTGTCGCCGACGGAGACGGTTCAGCTGCCAAAATTGTGCGAACGTTCCAGTGACTGTAACGCGGCCAATGACGAGTTCTGTGGCAAGATTGGTTTCTGCTGCCCATTGGGTGAAGATATCGACGACACACTTGCGTGCGATTTTTCAGCGCAATGCGATCCGACGGCGTGCGCGTACGGCGATGATACCTGTCATGCCGGCCAATGCGGCACAGGCGCTCAATGCACCGCTGTGCAGGCTTGCGGCATTCCACAGGATGACTCAGAACGAGCCTGCTTCGAAGAAATCTCAGAGCCCGGTCAGCCGTGCGGTCAGGTGGAACTGTGTACCCCTATCGATGAGATGGATTTGGACAATGCCGGAAATTCCTTTGTGAATGCAGCTGAAACACCCGAAGATCTGGTTGAACAGTTTCCCCATGCGCCGGATGAAGAAGTTGGGGAAGATCCGGATACCACATACGACAACAACGAGTTTGATTGGCCATGCGGAGCTGGAACAACTGACTGTACAATTGTGTCAAACGAGCATCCGTGGTGTCAGTATAACGTTGCGTCGCCGGCTTCGCTTACCGAAGGTGAAAACGTCGGCTCCACGGAAGACTCTTTCGTTAACAGCGATAGCAACAGTGGGAGCAAAACCATTGATTTTGATTTTGAACCGGTTTTCGATTGGGACTACAAGGCGCATCCTGCACCCCTTGGATTCTTCAGACCGGTACTATCGACACACGCGGGTGTACAATCCAGTGTTACGCTGGCGGGTGTTTTCGGTAAAAGCAGCTCTGTTGATTTAATCGACGCCCAGCTGTACCTGCGTTTGGGCCTTGAACCCCGCGCCACTGACTATATTGATCTTTCGACCGGCGAAACCACCAAAGGCGTGTGCGGACTGACCACCACCTCGGCCGATGGAAGCAACTCGAAAATCGAGATATTGGGTATCGATTTTCTTCCGGAAAGCCTTCAGGATTTCGCATTCCCGTCGCAGGAACTCCAAAATGACTGCGTTCAGGGATATCGGGATTTTGAAACGGCGGTCAACAAAGCCAAAAAGGCGATGCGCGACGCACAGGAGCTGGTTCGAATCTATAAAGATTTGAGATCCGAAGCGAAGAATTTCAATACCGGGGTGCTCTGCGAAAAATTAATCAATGATCTGATTTCCGATCCGTTTTCTTCAACAGAGTTGCCGGCGAAATTTGAAAATTTTGCAGCAAATTGCGCGAATAAAACTCCTGAAGACACCATCAACCTGTTTATCGAGTACTACCAAATCGATGCTATACAAGAAGTGAAAAATGCGATTACCCAATTGGTGAACGCCACTTCGGCGATTCAGGCGAGCGGCGAAATTGACATTGTCGGGTGGGGAGATGAAAAGGAAGTCACCCTGTTTAATCAGACGTTCATGGTTGGACCGATTCCATGCAACTTGGAAGTATTCATCTCATTGGCGTACGGGTTTGATGTGGCTGCCGGTTTCTCTTTCACGCCGGCAAATATGCTACACGAACTGCTCGATACCCAGACCGGGTCGGAAGCGTCAAATCGTTTGAGCAATACGGTTGCATCGGTGTCACTCATTGCAAGACCATACGCGGCGGCCAGGGTTGGACTCTTTGTTGGGGTCGGATTTGATATCGGTATAGCAGCTGCGAAAGTGGGTATCGACGGTATTGTATCGATCGGCGAAATCAGCGTGCCTTCTTCGGCTACGGTCGGTCTGGCGTTTGATGCGATTGACGACAGCCGAGAATTGACCGGTTCGTTGGCCGACGTTACTGCGGCGGGCGGCGATAACAGCTCTCCGGTGTATCTGATACCTCCGCGTAAATTCCAGTTGAAACTGGTATACGGAATGGACATTGGTGTGAATATAACCGATGTTCTCTCCGGCAGTGTCGGGCTGAAAGTGAAACTGAAATTCCTCTTCTTCAGCAAAACCTGGCGGCAGCAGATTGCCAAGTGGAACGGCCTTTGCTCTTCAGCGGTTCCCGAAGAAGATCGACAAAGTTGGTGCAGTTTTGATTTACTGCATCTCGATGGCGAACTGGCGACGCAGCCGATAGATATGGCGTGGGCGGCAGTGAAAATGCCGACACCGTTTACGCAGATTCCGTTGCTTACGTATTCTCCGGCTACCGACGTGGACGGCAATATTATAGAGGATACTTTGATTGAAGCGACAGATGAAGCCGCGATTGATGCCTTGTATGACCGTTCACATGCGTTCTTCTATGACGTGCAGTGTAATCCGCCCATACAGATTTTCTGATACTTCTCGCGATGAATACGTGAATGTTTCTCTCGATGGGCAGGTGTTGAATGTATGATTTACAGCCGTTTGACATCTGCCGATTTAGAGGGGCGGTCTGCTTTCTTTTATCAACTGTGAATAGGAAAGTTCACTCTTGCGATTATGGCGCGCTGTTGTAAAAATGGCGAGCCGTTAAAGAATATTTGGGCTGAAGCTGGAATGAAAGAATAGTTGGGTACACATAATGAAACATAAATATATTTGCCTGTTTTGGACCGTTGCAGTGACGGTATGGGGAGTAGGATGCACACCGGAAAAGGCGTCGCCGAAACCACCGACTGAACAGTCGCCGGCTTCCCCTGCCGTCAAAGACGACACCAAAATGTCGCGCGACGCTGAACCGTTAATTCTTTATCGTTGGCCCCGGGAGGCAAAGCGATATGAACTGTCTTTTTCAAGTGCATTGTCTTCTGCAAACGGTTCGTCTCTTATGAATCTGCGTTTTACCGCAAGCTTAGATGTGATGTCTGTTTCAGAGTCCGATGAACAAAAAGCAGTGTTTGTATGCACCGATCCTCAACTCGTGGTTGACGGCGAAGTGGATGCGTCAAAAATGAAGCTTGTACAACAGGAGTTGTCTGCGCCTGTCATCGGTATTTTCACGGACGGTAGGCTGTCCCGATTGCAGTTTACGCCGGGGCTGTCAACTTTTTCTGTGGGAATCTGGCGCAGTCTTCTTTCTTATCTTCAGGTTTCTGATTCGCCGAATGGCGAACATGGGTTCAACGTTGCGGAATATGACGGCAACGGTCAATATGAGGCGATGTACACGAGGGATAGCGTCGGGAAAAAGTGGAGTAAGAAAAAACTCAAATACACCAAAGGTCTCTGGGAAAATGCACTGTCCGCTTCAGAACATCATCCCGTGCCGGTGCTTGTTTCTTCGGCAATGGAATTGGTGACCGATGGAAAACATCTGTCACAAATCAGCGCTCAAGATAGTGTAAAGGTTGCGATTGCCGGGAGTGGACACCTGTTGAGTGTTACGTCGCTTCAATTGACGTCTTCAAGGGAAGTGCCGAAAATGGCGCGGACGATTTCGCAACTTCCGGCAAAAATGATGACGCTCGATGCCTCTGAGCCGTTTCTGGCGGACTTGCCCGAGGAAGCGATGGACAGACAAAGGATGGCCGGGCTTACTTTTGAGCAACTCCTCGAGGCACTGAAGGCGAAAGCTGTGGACCCGAATCGCGACAATCTCTGGCAGAAGAAAAATGAGGAAACTGCAGATTCTTCCCAGTTGGAAGCCGCGGCAGAGTGGACCGAAGACTGGTCGAAGTATTTCAGCGCGTTGCCGGCGTTTTTCAGACAACAGCCGCAAACCCTGAAACGCGCCGAAGCCGAGATACGGTTGGGCAGTGCGGCAACCCGATCTCTACTGGGCGGGCTTTCTTCTGCAGGTACGCAGGAGACACAGCGGTTGCTTTTGAAATTGGCTCTGGACAAAAAACTCGATGTGAAAACCCGCGAGGGCGCTATTCGAAATCTGGTGCAATGCCGAAAGCCCACATGGGAAACCGCCCAGTCGGTTTGGAAATTGCGCGATCATGAATTGCTCTCAAGGTATGCGTTGTTTGGAACCGGGATTATCGCGCGAAAACTGAACCAGGAAGGCCGTTTTGAAAACGGGAATGAACTGGTAGATAAATTGATCGCCGAACTCGATACAGGAAAAGATGCAGACACCCGACGGGATATATTGCGAGGGTTATCGAACAGCGCGGATGAAAGAATCTTACCGACCATGAAACGGCTGTTACGCGGAGACGACGTGTCAGACCGAGCTGGCGCATTGGAGGCGTTGCGATTGCTGGGAGGCGGTGCGGTAGATGAGCTGATCGCGCTTCATCTCGACGAAACCACCGAGCCGGTTGCGGCGGTTCGGTTGGTTGCCATACAGACCGCTGCGCGCCGGGAGCGCCGGGAACCGCTGTTGTCTGCATTGATTGCCGCTGCAAAGACAGATAGCGACACTAGAACCAAACGTGAGGCCCGGCGCGTGCTTTTTGGATGGTCACAGGATTTGCCCGAATTGAAACAGATTCTTGAAAACATCGCCGCCTCCGAAGACAATTCTGTCGCCCAGTAGGCATCCGTACAGCACATTACAAAGCGGCTTTCGATTTATATCGTTTGGCTGTATAGTGTTGTGATGAAAAGTGCGTTATGTCGGTCATTTTTTTGTTTTCACATTTGTATATATTTCTCAATATTTCAAATGGGGTGTTCGAGAACCGATCCGAAGGTGAATCCCGCAACAGTCTCTTCTCCTATTTTTACGGGTGACATCTGTGATGGAATAGATAACGACTTCAACGGCATTGTCGATGATGACTATGTTTCGAGCGACGGACAGTACATAGCGTCTCAGCACTGCGGACGTTGCTACCAGAATTGCGAACAACTCCCGCATAGTCTGGGCGCTTCATGTGAAGTCGTCGATGGTGTTCCCATCTGTATTGCGCAGTCTTGCGAGCCCGGGTATACCCCGTCTCGAAGTAATACTGCCTGCACAGCCTTTCAAACTCGCGTCTGCGCGTCTTGTGTTGATGATGTGGATTGTGGAAATTTCAACGCAGCGCAATGTCGGGACATATTTGGTGAACGACGTTGCACATATCAATGTGACCGACTGGATTGTCCAAGCGGCTACCTGTGCCGGGATGGGATATGCATCCCCGAGAGTGGTTCCTGTCTCTGCGACGACGGCAGCAATTTTGCAACGGCCTGCGCCATCTACACCGGCAATACGGTTTGTAATGCCCAGGCCTTTTGCGTTGACGGTGAATTGACCACATGCCAAGGCTTTTCAGAAGTGTGCGATGCTGTTGACAACGATTGTAATGGAATAGTCGATGATCCGTTTGTTGATGAAAACGGAAACTACAATGTGGACGAACATCATTGCGGTGCGTGCGGGGTGGATTGCACCGTGATTGCCCTACCGAACGTAGCGTTTATTTGCGGCGGATCTGTTTACGAACCTTTGTGTGCCTATGCTTGTCCCGATGCACAAGACGGTGTTCAGGTTGGCGATTGGTTGGATGCCGATTTTGATATTACGACCGGTTGTGAATGTTATTTTCATACTGCGAACGATATTCCGGGAGCGGATGTTGCAGATGTGTTCGATACCAACTGTGATGGCGCCGACGGAATAGTCAATCAGTCTGTGTATGTTTCGATTTATGGCGACGATACCCACGTCGGCTCTCCAAAACACCCCGTTCGATCCATCACCGAAGCCATCCGTATTGCGACTGAATCATTGGATACAGCCACGCCCAGGACAATCATTTTTATTACCTCCGGCAACTACAATGAGAGCGTTTTTCTTGAAAAAGAAATTTCTCTGTTCGGCGGCTACGGCCCCGATTTTCATTCGCGGAGCGTGAATACAAATCCTACGGTTGTATATGCGCCTTCCTATGATGAAATGCCCGGGGGCGCCGCGTTTTACGTGCAGCAGATTGGTAGCGGTGAAACATCGGTGCAGACGACAATCGATGGCATTCAGTTCTTCGGGGCCGCACCGAACGAGTCCGGTTCGCCGTCTTTTGCTGCGGTGATGTCCGATTGTTCAGATAACCTTTTTATTCACGATTGCATTTTTCGCGCCGCCGACAGTACCGCAGGTAGTCACGGAGAAAACGGCAACGCCGGAAGCTTCGGTGCGGCAGGAAGCAATGGGAACGACCCCAAGCTGGCTCGCGAAGACAGTTTTCACGTGTGCACGAGCGTCAGCGCCAATCAGAGTCAGGGTGGAGAAGGGGGAACCAATGTCTGCCAAAATATTTCAGTGGGCGGCGGCAAAGGCGGACAAAGCGGCTGTCCGGTAAATACCGATAATCTTCAGGAGGCAGGAGCAGACGGCATGGGGAGCGACGGCGGAGAAGGCGGCGAAGCCGGTTACGATGCCGAAGGACCGCTATTCGAAGGTGGCGGTTGCGATTCATACGTTTGTTGTGGATTCGCTGATTTCAATGTTTCATCTTACTACCAGATCGCGCATGACGGTGAAGCCGGAGCCGAGGGCGAAAGCGGCGCTGCCGGCAGCGGATGCATCGACCCTATGGGAACGATTGCGCAGGGAATCTGGTATGGGGGAATCGGCACTACCGGGGAAGACGGCTCTCCCGGATCCGGGGGCGGCGGAGGAGGTGGGGGAGGGAGTGCAAAGATTGAATGGGTTGATTCCTACTGCGAATACAGTGATGGTATCGGTGGTTCAGGAGGCGGCGGCGGTGCAGGCGGATGCGGGGGAAGCGGCGGTGCTGCGGGGCAAAGCGGCGGCCCTTCTGTTGCACTTGTGATCGTCTATACCAACGGAGCATCTGTCTTTGCAGCGCCCACAATCCAGGATTCGGTTTTTATTTCAGGCAATGGAGGTCACGGTGGTGACGGGGGAAACGGCGGGAGCGGTGGAGAAGGCGGCAGCGGTGGGAGCGGCGGGGCGCTTACGCCATCGGAGATCAGCTCTGTTTCTGTATCTGCTACTTCTTCGGGCGGAAATGGCGGGCTAGGGGGCACAGGGGGCAACGGAGGCAGCGGCGGCGGTGGGTGCGGAGGAAGCGTTGTGGGTATCTGGCTCGATACGGTGGCGTCTTCTATTGATGGTTTCAGTACTGACTTGGCCCTTGGCAATACATTTGAACTTCACGATGCTGGTATCGCTGGTTCCGGGGGAACCGGCACAGGCGCAGGCAGTGACCATTCCGGTGCGTCGGGAGAAACGGTAAATGTATATGTTCCGTAAATTCGCATTGGTTGCGCTGGCTGCGATGTTCACCATTGGAACCATGGGATGTCAACGCAGTACCTCCGGTACGGAAGAAAAGTGCAACTACAAAGACGACAATTGGGATGGACAAGTGGATGAGCCGTTTGTCGACGAGGATGGAAAGTACATTACCATAGAGAACTGTGGTTCATGTGGAAATAACTGCGATACACTGTTTCCCACCGCTGCGCGAACAAGTTGTGTCAAAACCGCAACGCTGCCGAAGTGTGTGATTGACAGCTGTCCGGAAGGGACACATCTGATAAATGAAAATCAATGTATTGAGGACTCTGCGGTAAGCTGCCTTCCCTGCGAAGATGACTTCGATTGTATTCGGTTTACCCCCGCCAGTCGCTGTGTTTTGCTGTCCTCCGGAGATGCAAGATGCGCCCTACCATGCACCGACGCGCAAACGGATTGTCCGGTAAATTTTGATTGTACATCTGATTTTAGTGCCACCGATACCTACTGTATTCCCCGGTCGGGCACCTGCAGTTGTGTTGCGGAAAATCTCGATGAAACGTTTGCATGTATGCTTCTTTCTCCTTCTGAAGATACCTATTGCCCGGGAGAACGAATTTGTTTGGGCACCGAATTTTCACCGTGCACTTCCATTCTGGAAGAGGTATGCGACGGACAAGACAACGACTGCGACGGCGAAGTGGATGAGGGATATGCCGAAAACGGATATTATCTGCATAATGACCACTGTGGAGAATGCAATCAGCCGTGTTTTACCACCAGTCCTCATATGATTGCCGAATGTATCATGATCACCGAACCCACTTGCGATATTCACTGTGAAGAAAATTTCATCGATGCGGACGGAAGTGATTTTAACGGTTGTGAATGCGAAGTAACGATGAATAGTTGGCCGCCTCCGGTGCATAGCGGAGATATGGATTGCGATGGCATCGTCGATTATATCGAGAATGCGGTTTATGTTTCACCTGAAGGAATCGACATGGCGACAGGATCGGTGCTCGATCCGGTACGGACCATTTCTCAGGGCATTGTTCTGGCCGAAGAGGAACGGAAAACCATTTTTGTGGCGCGTGGTGAATATGACGAACAGGTGAACCTTATCGATGGCATTTCAATATTCGGTGGGTATCGCCAGGATTTTCAAGATCGAGATCCGTTACTTTTTATCACAGAAATCATGTACAGCGCTGCGCCGGGACTGCCGGTTGTGCTGGCGCAGAATATTTTGTCCAGTACCTGGTTTTCCGGGTTCTCAATTGTCGCCGGTAATGCGCAGCAACCAGGTGGCGGTTCCACCGCAGTTTATCTTGCTGAAAGCACTTCGGGATTACATTTTTCAGATACCGTCATCTATGCAGGAACCGGTGCGGACGGCGAACCGGGTATGTCTTCTGAAGAGATCCTGGCGCAGCAGGGGGTAACGCCTGCCGAATTGAACGGGGTGGATGGACAGGACGGCGAAGCCGGTTTTAACGCAGGAACAAATAAATGCTCCGGTCAGCAAAGCGACGGCGGCCTGGGCGGCGTCAAAATGTGTGCCCCAAATAATCTGAATGTGAGCGGTGGGGATGGCGGCGTTTCTGATTGTCCCGCGACCAACTGCGAGATAAACGTTTCACCTTGCGCCAATGCCGGATGTACAGACTACATAGAGAATACCGTCTGCAATTTTGAAGCGATGTACGAAGCGGCGATTGCAAACCCGGCAGCGGAATCGGGAAGCGGCGTCTCAGGTGGGAGTGCCGGAGCGCTTACTTATGACGCTCCAACCACCCGAGAAGGAAGCGTATTCTGCGACGACAACGCCACATTGCAAAGAGAGGGCGGAAACGGTGAAAACGGCTCGGACGGCATTGACGGTAGCGGCGGGATTGGAGCGATGGCGCAAAATTGTGAATTTAATACTGTAAGTGGTATCTGGCGGGGAGCCGATGCGCAGAACGGTTCAGACGGCACAGACGGCAGCGGCGGCGGCGGTGGGACCTGCGGCAACGGATATGATTCTCTGCAAAGCGATATGAACGATCAATTGGGGGGAGCCGGTGGTGGTGGCGGTTCCGGAGGCTGTGCCTCTCCGGGTGCAGACGGCGCTACCGGCGGCGGCGGGACCATCGGCGTGGTTATTTTTGTTTCCCCATCGGGAATGGGTCCAAGCATCGAGAACGTCACTGTGATTGCCGGTCATGCGGGAAACGGCGGCGACGGCGGAATGGGGTTGCTTGGCGGGACGCAAGGCGTCGGTGGCGCGGGCGGCGACGGCAATTTCTGGTGCGCCAGACGGGGCGGATTGGGAGGGGACGGTGGACGCGGTGGCGCGGGCGGCGGCGGCGGCGGGGGCGGCGGCGGTTCTGTTTCGGGATTTCATTTTGTCATCGACGGCGTACCCACCGAAAGCGTCAATGAGTATTTCGAAGCGCAGCGTCAGCAAAACACTGTACTCGGCTTACCTGCTCCCGGCACGGGTGGTGCGGGCGGATACTCTCCCGGCAATTCAGGCCAAGCCGGCGTAGATGGAACGTCTCTCGAATTCCGGTTGTTTCAACTGTAGCAGGTCACAGCCACTCCTGATTTATCATTGAACAGTATATTATCGGATATAACCCGATTTTTTCAGGGCTTCGAGGAGTTCGGGGGCGAGTTTCATGTTGTCGGGCTTGGCCACTCGGGCGTTTCGGCGTTTTTTGTCGAGTGCGGGTTTCAATGATTTTATAATTGTTTCTCCCGTTGTTGTGCCGTACAGATTTTCGGTTTCACCGGGGTCTCTATTCAGATTGAAGAGTTCCCATCGCTCACCGTCCCAGGCCAGGGATGGCAGGTCGCGCGGATTCGGTTGATGAACAGACGGATGTAGCCTGTCGAGCTCTTCTTCGGTACTGTCTTCAACCTTGTTGTGGTGAATCAGTTTCCAGTTTCCGACGCGCATCATTTGTCTTCGTACGCCGTGCGCGTTGACTTGTGTATACCGCATGCGGGTTTGGTTGATCGACGGGTTCTCCAACGCGTCAACCATTGAAATGCCGGGCAGTTCGTTACCGAATGAAATGCCGACCAAATCAAGCAGCGTGGGGGCGATATCCACATGGGTGAATGGGCGATCGTCCATCGCATTTTTCAACGGAAGATTGGGCGCAGACAGAATAAACGGTACCCGCGTATTTTGTTCCCACATATGATAGGCGTGCAGATAGCAGCTGTGTTCACCCATCATTTCGCCGTGATCTGCGGTCATTGCGACGACTGTGTTGTCCATCCGTCCGATTTTTTTCAAGTGATCGAACAGGCGATTCACCTGCGCGTCCATGTATGCGATTTCATCGTCGTACGCCGCCTGAATGCGCAGATTGTCGTCAGCAGACAATGGCGTTTTGTATTCGCGGAACGGGTGCTCGATGATTTCGCCTTTCGGCACCTGTGACAGAAACGTTCGCGGCTGCGCGGGCGGACGATAGGGCGGGTGCGATGAGGTTAGAAACATCATCAGGAAGAACGGTTTTTCCGGGTCGATTTTATCCAGCCACTTGGTGGCTGCATTCACCCAGATGGAATCGTTCGGAAATGCTTTCAACCCGCGGGTGGTGGGGCCTTCATAAAGCTGGTACCCTTGATCAAAGCCCCATGACTTTCGCACCAGCGGGTTTCCGGTGAATCCGGCGGTACGGTACCCCGCTGCCCGAAATCGTTCGGCCAGAGTGTGAATATGCGGCTCCAATCTCCACCCGCCCACTGCTTCGACGCCGTGTATGCTTTTGGGCACACCGGTAACGATGGTTGTGAAGCTCGGACGAGTCCATGTTGAATTGGATACATGATTGGTGAGAATCAGTCCCTGGTTCGCAATCTGTTCCATAAACGGTGTGGTTTTTCGTTCGTACCCATAGACACTCATGTGTTGTGCGTTCAGTGCATCGTAAATGAGCAACACAACCGAACCTCCCTTCAGGGGAGCGATATGAACGCGTTGTTCGATGGGTTGTTTGTCGAGTTTTCTGAATAGCGCTCGGGTTGCGGCGGACAGATTTTGGGTATGGGTGTTTCCCTGATCAGTATCGGCCGGCACGTTTTCTGTCGATGATTGTGCAGATATAACCGTGTCCGTCGACGAGTGTGTTTCAGTTGCGCGTTGAGCGTCCTTGCAGGATACACTTCCGATTCCGCATAGAACCGGAATCGTTACTGCCAATACAACGGTGAGAATTCTGTTCGGTTGGGTGTCGGCGGTTCGGACGGAGAGGTTGTTCAGCAGTTTGTTTTTCATGGCTGTCATCCAAATATGCATCGGTTTATACCGTGTAGATATTATTTATTAGTGTGTTTAAATTTAGTACACAAATTAATTGCAGGTAACATACCACCCACACCGGAGAGGTCAAGTGGTTCATGTTGCAGGAGCTGTTTATGCGGGTTTGGTGGGGCCGTCCATGATTGAACCGGCCTGAAGAACCGGTGCGGCCTCCAGATTGTCGGCTTCCATCATGGTGACCACCTGACCGAGTATGGTATCGATGACAGATTGGTTTTCTTCGGGCAGGTCGGCCAGTTTCTTAGCGAATTTCTCCTGCAGTGGAGAGGGCGCGGATTCCACGATTTGTTTGCCTTGTTCCGTCAGAGACACGATCACCTGGCGTCGGTCTTCTTTGCTGCGGATACGAATGAGTAATTGTCGTGTTTCCAATCGGTCGAGAATCCCGGTAACGGTTGCCTGGCTCAGGTGCATGGCTTTGGCGGTTTTACTCGGCGTTGCCGCGCCTTCTTTGGCCAGAAATCGCAGGCATCCGATTTGCGGGGCAGTCAGATTGTACTGCCTGGACAATTGGTGGCTGTACAAATCAATAGCGCGCGTGATTTTGCGAAGCGATGTAAGAATGCTTTCTTCAAATTTGGCGTTCATTATCCCTGCCCGTATTTCGTGAATACAAAAACAAAAGAAGATCTTTTGTAACGTACAAATTTAGCAGAATAGTTTTAAAAGGAAAAGTAGATTTGCGGCAAAGGTTACAACACTTTCCCCCAGCAGTTCATGTCTTCCATGCGGCCTGAAATGTTGCAGTTTCGGATGAGTGTGCCGGTTAGACAATAGCCCATTTTTGCGAACGTGCGGTTTATCGCCGGGGAGCATGCCCGGGCCAGCGTATGCAGGCTTCGGATATCGAGCCGGGCCATTTTTTTTTCCAGTTCGGCAAGCAGAATGTGGGCAAACCCTTTTCCTCTGTGGGAAGGAAGCGTGGCAAAATCGGTCATTTCGGCGCAACAATACTTGGGTTGCACGTCACCGGATGCAACGGCTACCAGCTCGCCGTTGTGTGCAATCACCTGGTAGTGCACGTTGTCTCGCATGGTCTTCAGTACAAATGTTTTGTCAAATACCGGGAACGGATAGGATTCAAAGTTTGTACGAAACAGCGCTGCCAGTGCTTCGGCATCTTCTTCCCGGGCGGGACGACAGGAATAGCCGGGAGGAAGTTCCGGCTGCGCTGTCGAAGATACGTTGCTGACAGCAGCATCCACCTCTGCTCGTATGGACGAGGAAAGTGACGAAACGGATCGCGTTTCGTCTGCAAAATACGACATCACTTTGGCGTCTTTCCCGTTGAAATAGCCGGGAATGGTTGCTTCTTCGCGAAAACCGACCAATCGAAAGCGCTCCGCATCTTTTGGCGAAACCTTGACAAAGATTTTTCCCAGGGTTTCACGAACGGCGCTCATGATTAACGTTTGGGCGAGCATTGTGTAGTTCGTCGCTTTATATCGAATCACGCGAATACGACTGTTGTGGGGGCTGAAAAAGGCGTCCACCGCGAATTCGCTGTTCTGAATGCGGCGATGGATTCCGTATCCGTTCACCGGGGCGTATTGGACAACGGTCACGCTTCGGTCAGGTTCATGATTGGGGCTCACCGGTGCCCTCCGATGCATCGTAGGTTCGTCGTTGCACGCGCTCCAGATTCTCAGGAACAATGGAGATTACGTCGTTGGTTTGGTCGAACAGTTTTCCGACGCCCACATCCGGCGCCCACTTTTGCCCGGCCGGCATGTTTCGGTCGCAGTAGTCGCAATCCGGTGGGCAGGTGGTTTCCTTGATGGGAGGCTCGCTGTACAGGCAAATGACGCCTTCGTAATTGCGAAGAACCATTTTGCGTGACCCCATTGAGATCAGATAGTTCGGCATTACCGGAATTTTGCCGCCGCCGCCCGGTGCGTCCACCACATACGTGGGAACCGCGAAACCGCTGGTGTGTCCGATGAGCATTTCCATGATCTCAATGCCCTTTGAGATAGACGTACGAAAATGTTCGATGCCGCGCGATAGGTCGCATTGATACAGGTAGTACGGGCGAACCCGGTTTTCCACCATTCGGTGCACCAGATTCTGAATGATCATTGGGCAGTCGTTCACATCCCGCAGCAGCACACTTTGGTTTCCCAGCGGAATTCCCGCATCTGCCAATTTGCGGAGCGCGGTTTTGCTTTGTTCGGTTACTTCCCTGGGGTGGTTGAAGTGTGTGTTCACCCAGACCGGTTGATGCTTCTTCAGCATCGCGATAAGCTCGTCGTCAATGCGTTGTGGGAGAACCACCGGCGTTCTGGTGCCGATGCGAACAATTTCCACATGTTCGATGGCATTTAATTCTGTGAGAATCCAATCCAGGCGCTTGGTCGACAGCAAAAACGGGTCTCCACCCGAAATGAGCACGTCGCGAACCCCGGGGGTATTTCGAATATAATTAATGGCGTCATTGAGCTGGTTTTTATTCACATGTTGGTTGTCGTCTCCCACCATTCGCTTACGGGTGCAATGGCGACAGAACATGGCACACTGGTTTGAAACGAGTAGAAGAACGCGGTCCGGATAACGGTGCGTGATGCCGGGAACAGGCGAGTCGTGGTCTTCGGCAAGGGGGTCTTCAATATCGGCGTTCGCAATGATCAGCTCCTTGCTTGTCGGAATCGCCTGCTTTCGCACCGGACAGCGCGGGTCTTCAGGATCCATCAGCGAGGCATAATACGGCGTGATGGCCATCGGAAATTTTACCATGGCCTCTTCAATTTCCGTTTTCTCCTGTTCGGTTATATTGACGTATTCCCGCAATTGATCGACGGTGGTAATCAGGTGTTTCAGTTGTTCCTTCCAGGACGCATCTGCGAACGGGCGGGTATTGTTGGCATGTAACTTGATTTTTTGGGACATTGTTTCCTTTTGTGTGGGCTGAAGAATCATTTTTTAGCCTTCTAATAGTTAGCTGGCTAATGATTAGTACGCTAAATATGTATACCTATTAACACACCATCATTGAAAAGCAACCGGCAAACCTGAAATAAATTTGGTTAGGGATGGATTTCAGCCGACCCCCGGCAGTAATGTGCAAGAAAATGTTTCAGTCAATCATGCAGATTAAATCTTCGCCGTACAGGCCGTCGGGCATCATGTACACCTGGTTCTGACCGATGCCGCACAAAATGCCGGCAGCACGCGATCCCAGGGGCGAGGCGGTTTTTCTGCATGATATCGGTTGGCCCCCTTCGAGAAAATACGAGTACAGATTGTTCTGGTCATCCAGCATCGCGCGTTCGTTCATATAGTAGCCGGAATTGTCATATACCGTGGTAAAGGATGTGTCTCCCAGGTCGCATGATGAGAATTGATCTACGGAACCCACAATCAGGGTTCCGCTTTCGCCGGTTGCCATAATCATCGGGTTGTATGAGACACCGGTCAAAAGAACATCTGTCAGATTAGAAGTGGTTGCGGAGTCAGCGCGGTCCCAGTCTCCATCCCCCTGTTTAACGCGCAACAGTCCACCGGCGCCGACTGCCGCGCATAGGCGCATGCCCATAATCTCATCACAATACACCGCGGAATACTGTTCGTTCTGGTCGGGGGCGACCACCTGGGTCCATTCGGTGCCGTTGAACGTCGCCATGCCATCGCCCACCACAACCAGCTCGAATGGATCTTCCATAGCGGAGAGATCAGTGACTTCTCCAACCCATTCCGGAATCTCTCCACCGGAAACAGCCGCAAATGCCAAGTCATCGCTGTCCTCCTCCAGTCGGTACAGGCCGCACGCGGCGTCATTGCAGATGATAGAATACACGATGGTTTCATATGTATTCACCGCAGCTGCGATTTTGGTTATCGAGGAAGATGCGGGTACCGAGTTGGGTAGGTATGTGTTGATTACGTATCCGTCGGAAGGCATCGGCGCGGAGATGATTTCAACGAACGGTCCGGCACTTTCGCTGTTTCCGGCCGCAGCGATGTAGCCGGTTGCTTCATCGTCAATGTCCACATAGGTGGAATCAGTACTGTACGCATGAATCAACGGCGCTGTTTCTCCACTGAAGGGGAGGCAGTCTGCAGCGGATACCGGTGTGGGACACCAATCAACGACCTGGGATTCCGGTGCTTCTCCGCCGGGCAACGTTCGAACAGGGCGCAGACCCGCATTCACACGCACGGTTTCATTGAGCGCTTTGGCCTGATGTCGCGCCGCAAGCCGGCAATCCGTGAAGCTGTTGTAATACGCATTGTAACTGCCGCCACGCAGCGAAATATATCCGCTGTCCATACCCAGATAGGGGCTATTGGGTGGTTCCCATTGATAAATGCCGTCCCACTGGACAATTTCTGCCAGATTGCCGAGCACATCGTATAGCCCGTATGCATTGGGCGCCCCCTGGGCGACTGGACGAGGCATTCGCTGTTCGTCAGCCATACCGGATTTACCGCACCAGGCAATCGGCTGCAGTGTCGGGGGCATACCGGCGTCTCCCACTGAATCGTTAAACTCGCCGTTGTACGTCATCCCCGGTATGTTTCCCCGTGCAGCCCGCTCCCATTCCGACTCTGTGGGGAAGCGGAACCCGGGGCAATGAAACGGTGTCTCCCATTGTGCTTCATTTTCATAGCAAGGCGTAAGTCCCGCGGCGATGGACAGCGCGTCCATCCACGTTTTCGCCAAATCCACGCCCATTCGGCCGACGGGACAGTCGTCTTCAGTGCACACCGCGATGCAGTTTTCGGCGGCATCGCATTCCACGGGGGCGCATCGGTCGTTGTCACCGATATCGAGCGCGCTCCATTGCGCGCAGGTGACTTCCGTGGCCGCGACGGCGTACCTGTGAATATGGGTGACATCGTGTTGGAATTCATCCGTGTGTCTTCCCCACTCCGCGTCCGGAGAGCCCACTGTGAATGTTCGAGGTTCCATTTCTATCCAAGTCATGTCTCCGGCCGGTCCCGAGAGCGCCGAATCAGAGTCGTCTTCTGCGGAATTCGATGCCGTCTCGGTATCGTCGTTGTCGGATGTATCGTCGGTCACGGTGTGTGCGTCGTTTGATGCGCACCCCGCAGAAAAGCCGATGCTGATTCCCAGCAAAGTGATGAACATCTGTTTCATAGGGTTCCTTCTTTCGTATATTGAACGTTATCTCTCTGTATACAAATTCCGACAACAGAATAATTGAGAACTACTTTACGTAGCGAAGATGAAATGTAATGAGCGAAAGAAGGACCGATGAGTTGAATTATGCCTTTTTTTCTGAAACCAGTTTGATGAAGCCGACGGCGAATATGATTCCTGCGGCGGTTTTTACCACGCCGATGCCCATCGAGGCATACCCGGCGATTGCGGTAGAACCATATCGAATCAAATATATACTCCCGATTTGCGCCAAACCGCCGATTAGCCAGATGACAGCGCCGACTATCAGCACTATGGGCGCCCATGAATGACTGATTCGTTTCGAGAGGATGGCCCCAACCAGCAGGGGGACCGGAACCACCAGACTCATCAGAATCTGGAACCCCAGATAAAACAGCATCATGCCTAAGGAATCATTAAAAATCATTCTATACTCCGTATTCTGTTCCCGCGGTTCGGCAGAGACGCGAGACCGATTTCGTACCGGTTTCGAAGTTTCCGGCATTCATTTCTTCGGCATTTATTTCAAATGTTCGTCGAACTAGGTGTTTATGCCTGCGATATGATATAAAATAAACCATTAACTTACTGTATTAAGGAACCGGGAAAGGGAAACGAATATGGACACAGAGAAACGACAACGCACACCGCTGTTTGTGCTGATCGTCCTGGCAGTGCATCTGTTGGTGGGTGGTTGCTGCGATGGCGGAAAGCTCAGATTGCCGCGGATGGACGGCTTTCTGGATGGGGTGTTCGAATTGAGTGGCGATTTTGATTGGAACCTCGCTATCGATGTGGATGCGGATTTTTCATTTGCACTTTGGAGCGGAATTTCCATCGCCAATGCCGCGCGGTTGGGAATTCAAATTGATTTGGACGCCACATTTGAGATTGGAACCATTTCATTTGACGTGGATAACGACGGGTTCGATGAAGAGGTTGAGGCGCTTATTGTGAGCAACCCGCAAAGTCAAGTGCAGTCGCTTGTGCTGTTTAAGTGGTCCGGTGACAAATACACGCTTGATGACGACATGGTGTACCTGGCCTGGGTTAGTGCGAATACGGTGATGATGGTAACCATGGAGTCCGGAAGCAGCAGCGGCGCAATGGTTTGTGAGCATGGGGCCGTCGGTGACGATGAAACCGTTTGTCGGGCATGCAACGCGTCTTTTGCCTGTGAGGTGTGCGACGAGAGCAGCTCGTTGGAATCGTGTGTCAGCGCCGGTGAAACCGTGATTGGTACCGGACCCGATTCCGATACCGGGACAGACACCGATACGGGATCAGACTCGGATTCCGGAATAGATACAGGTGTAGATTCCGATACCGGTTCTGAACAGACCGGTGATACCGAATCTGAAATTGACGTTGACGTGACCATTGATATCGGACTCGGGTTCTGAGGGAAGGGGAGATAACATGAACAAGTGGTTATTGATGACTATATGGCTCTGTACCTGGCCGTTGTCGGTACATGCGCAAGATGCATCTTCAGATGACGACGACGGGAACGCTGCGGTTGTGGATGGTGAATCCACCGGCGATGTGGATGACGGAGCCTCAGCGGAAGCGAAATCAGAGTTGCAGCTTCGGGCGGAAATTGCCCGGGCAGAAGCTGAAAAGGCAAAGGCCGAAGCGCAGAAAGCCGAGGCGGACGCGCAACGGATGCAGGCGGAGGCGCAAAAGGCACAGGCCGAGGCATCGGCACAGCGTGAGCAACCGGCGAACGCATCTGAATCTCCCGGCACCCAGGAGAACTCGGAGGAGAACCAACCGGGAGAAGAGAATGAAGACGAGGCGGATCGACCGAATCACCGCGGCTTCTATTTTCGGTTCACACCGGGGCTCGGCATCAGTAAGGTATGGGGGCGTGGAACCCTGGACCCGGTGCCCGGACTGGAGCGGATTGATGACCCCGACCACCGTTCGGTCGTGGGCAGTCTGGCGTTGGATTTGGGCGGCGGTATCGTGAAGAATCTCGCACTCCACGTGGGAACATTCTTTGAAAAGCCGTTCCTGCGGGACGCCGAACATGAGCAGATGGCGTTCAATCTGTTCGGGTTGTCCGCCGGGCTGTCGTGGTATTTTACCGAGCATGATTTATTTCTGACCGGTCAGCTGCGACTGGTGAAGATGCTCGTGAAGTTTCCGACGGTGATTTGTACCGAATACTTCGCCGACACCTTTGACTGGTACAGCGGACCGGGAATGTCATTCACTTTCGGGAAAGAGTGGTACGAGGACGTCGAGGACGACGGCGCAATCGGATTAGGCGTGCAGGGCAACTTCTACCGCATGCACGGCGGCGTTGACGACCACTTCAAGTTCAACTATTTAAGCCTGCTTCTGGTGCTGACGTTCACGCACTTTTAAACGGCACGGTCTTGGCAGTGCTTCCATGCATTGATACAAACGGAATGGCGACCAGGTTTTTCGGTTCTTCAGAAGCCCATTCCCGATACGCATCGAGTATAAAACTGGGTTCGGTGTGAATGGGGCCGTGGCTGGGCGCAATCATTTTCAGCGGATACTCGGAGAGCGTATCGAGATGTTTTCGAATATGGACTCGAAACGGCATCATGATTTCGGCGAAGTAGCGTTTGGCCGCTTCTCCCACTCGTCCTTTTGTTGAAGCAGAATATCCGTCATGGACGGATCAACCGAATCTACCAATGCCGTTTTGTCATTCCCGCGTACCAAGTATGCATTGTAGGTGGTACCATCCGGCAATGGAATAAGCGAATCGAACAGTCTTCTGTCCCCGTCGATGGCTCCGAACCAAGTTACGTTGTCTGTGATTTTTCTGGTTTTCATTGGCCTACTCCTCTCCTGTTGTATTTTCGGTCGCAGAAGAATGAGCATCCTCTCCGGCCAGTGCCCGCGGAAACAACACGTTGTTTTCGAGATGAATGTGCGCCATCAATTCCACTTCCAGTTTGCCGAGGGCGCGATACAGTTCTTTCCAGGTGTTGCATGCATTCGGCGGCGATGCGAGGTCCGATGTCAGCGTCCGGATGCGTTGCAGATTCTGACCATGGTCTTCATGTTCCTGCAGCATGACCTGTATCGGCATATGGGCTCGCTCGCCGTGCCCCGAGAGAATGAGAGGGAACAGAATCTGCTCTTCCTTGCCGAGGTGACTCTCTACGGCTAAATGAATGTCTTTCAGCAGATTCACCAATCCGGTAGGACGATCCGGTGCATCCCGGTGCACGTCTTCCACTCGTTCCGCCAGCTCAATCAACCAGGGAAGGTCCGCGCGCAACGATGCATGGTAGGTATCCAGAATATGCTGTATTAATTGGTCCAGCGGACGTTTGTCCCAGCGAATGTGCGCGTCACTGCCGTTATTGAGAGAAGACAATGCGGATTTGATTTGCTCAATATCTGTATGCTTGGCTTCGCAAGCGGCTGCCAGCGTCTGTTTGCCGCCACAGCAAAAATCCAGTCCATATTCGTGAAATATACGTGCCGCGTCGGGAATTTCAGTGACCATCTTTCCAAGGGATTCGTTTTGATTGATATGCATTTTTTCCACCTTTCCTTAAGTGGGGTGTTGTTGTGCCCGGTGTAAGAGCAACACCCGTGCCGCAATTAGAACTACGCAATTTCAATGGGTTACAAATGATGTTGTGAATTATGCAACATGTATTCTGTTGCGATATCTGGCACATGCTGTATTTTTGACAACATGATTAGGTGGATGGAAGTCATCGCTGTAACTTCCATTTGCCTGGGCGGCAGCCGGTTTTGACATGTCAACAGCAGCTTCAGTTATGCAAATAACAATTTGTGCTGTTTTAATGGCGGATTCCCAAGCATAAAAAAGGTTACAAATTGACTGGGTGATTTACATTATGATATCCGGGAGCATCTGAAATTCGCGGCTTTTACGCCAGATAGGTGATTGAGCCAATTTTGTCGGAAGTGAATTAATGAGCAAAATACTGACCGTAAATATTGAAGAGTTACTTCATTGCCAGGGGGTAGAATCAGCAAGAATCGAGTTTAAAGCCAGCTGGACTGCGAAAACAACTGGTTGTCAGATCCTGAAGACAATATGTGCTTTCGCTAATGATCTACATAATTTAAATGGTGGATACATTGTTATTGGCGTGGCGGAGGATAATGGTTGCGCGGTCCTGCCGCCTAAAGGCGTTTCTGCAGAGCAAATCGACGAAATCCATAAGTGGGTGCGCGGAAATTGCAACCGAATAGACCCTGAATTCCAGCCGATTATGTCACCCGAAAAGATTAATGGCCAGCACATATTTGTTATATGGGTTCCTGCCAGCGATAACAGACCTCACAGGGCGCCGGATGGTGAAAAGGGGGAAAGAAAATATTGGGTTAGAATCGGCTCAGAAAGTGTTGATGCTGAAAAAAACGGCGTGTTGGAAGAGCTGCTCCAGCTGACCGCTCGGGTTCCTTTTGATGACAGACGTGAGCTTCGCGCAACTACCGACGATTATCGGGAAACGAAGGTCAGAGAGTTTTTAAGTGATATACGCAGTGGTCTTTTGGAAGAAACAATAACACGCGAACTCTATCGAAAGCTAAGAATTGCGGTTCCTGTAAATGGGCACGACGCGCCGAAAAATATCGGTTTATTGATGTTTAGCGAAGATGCGGATCATTGGTTTCCCGGCTCTCGCATTGAAATAGTTCAATACGCTGACAATTCTTCCGGAAACCTTATCGAAGAAAAAACATTCAGAGGTGGAATTCATGAACAACTGAAAAATGCACTTGCGTACCTTGAAAACATATCCGCGCATCATATTGAAAAGCAGCCCCATTCATTCAGGGTAAAGGGATGGGTCAGCTATCCCATTCCGGCATTGAGGGAGGCGTTAGTGAATGCGGTTTACCACCGCAGTTATGAAGAGAGCCAGGAACCCGTAAAAGTATATCTGTATCCAGATCGTATTGAAATCATCAGCTATCCGGGGCCGCTTCAGGCGATACAGATGGCGCATTTGCTGCAGCAAAAACCAATACCACCAGTTCCGGCGCGAAATCGTAGGATTGGTGAGTTTCTAAAGGAATTGAAACTGGCTGAAGGTCGAGGAACCGGCTTGCCTAAACTGTTCAGAGCAATGCGGGACAACGGTTCGGCTGACCCCGTGTTTGATTTTGATGATTCGCGGACATATTTTCGCGTAACACTCCCTGCGCATCCGGAGTACGTAGCTATATCGGCTCTCCGAGATGCCGCACACTTAAAAGCGCTCGGTAGCGAAGATGACGCGTTCAGGCGGATTGAGGAAACGTGGAACAGGATGCCCTTTTCACCCACTATTACTGCAGAGTACATTCGACTGCTTGGGATGAGAGGAAAGATCGGAACGGCGGAAGAGGCATTCATGCAGTTTCGGGAAAAAGCGGTGAAAGAATTCATACCTTCAGTTGCAAATGTACTCGTGCAAATTTTACTCGATGCGGATTTGAAGAAAAAAGCCGATGATTACATGAAAACGCTGCCACAACTGCTTGCGAGCGATGACGCTCTCGACGCTGCCATTCTATCCCGACGTCTTGGAAATCAGCAAAAGGCGCATCGTTATTTTGAAAAGGCTGGAGATGCCGTACTGTATGATTCACGTGCGCTGCATGAATTCGCCCAAACCAAGATGAAGCTGGCAGGTCGCGCCAGACGTCAACAGAACCCACAAATCCGAGCGTCGCAAAAGCGATTGCTCCAGGAAGCTCAGGAACTGCTTGAACGTGTTATTCAAATGGATGCAGACAAGACCCGACACGGATTTGCATGGCGAGATTTGGCAAGGGTAAAGCATCGGCAAAAACGTCCAGTCAGTGAGGTTGTCGCCGCCTATAATAATGCAATTGACCTGCTGCCCAACGATAAAGGCCTTCAGACAGAATTACTAAAAATCAATACCTGATATATTATTTCTGTATTTGTGAATTATTTTAAACACATTCTTCAATGCATAACAGCATGAAAAAGCAATTCCAACTCGCGTTGCTATTT
>JAFGXQ010000059.1 GCA_016936575.1 Deltaproteobacteria bacterium | reverse complement strand
GTGCTGAAGACGCAGCGGATGCGCTGGAAACCGCAGCAAAGTACGAGGGAAGGATTCATTTGCTGCTTACGGATGTCGTCATGCCGGGAAAAACGGGAAGAGAATTGTGGGAAGCTCTGCAGCCGCAGCGTCCTGGTATTCGGTTATTATATATGTCCGGTTATGCCCGAAACGTACTTGGCGAGCAGGTTTCTCTTGATTTCAACACACCGTTGCTTTCAAAGCCGTTTGGTGTGTCGGATCTCGTAGAAAGAGTTCGCTCGGTGCTTGATTCCTCTTGATTGAATATGACCGGGACGAATCTGTTCTTAATCATAATACGGTTTGGCCTTCGGTATATGAAACATAAAATAATGGCGTAAATGCGCTCTTTTTTGGTATGTTGCGTCGTCGTGATTTTTGCGACTGAAGGAACATTTGCTTGAGCCTGCGTTACAAAACCATCGGTATTCCTCGTGCGTTTTATTTTCACAGCTTTCCCGGGTTGTTTGAAACGTTTTTTCAATTGCTGGGTATCGAGACGGTCATTTCTCCGCCTTCTGACAAGCATATACTGCAAGCGGCCACGAACGTATGCGAAGCGGAGCATTGTTTGCCGAACAAGTTGTTTGACGGTCATGTGCTGTCAATTGCCGACAGAGTGGACGCTGTGCTGGTTCCGCGGGTGATTTCGATGACGCGGGGGTATATTGCGTGTCCCCGCTTCGGTGCGCTTCCTGAAGCCACCCGTGCCTGGCTGCGGGAGACTCCGCAGGTGCTTACGTTTGATATTAACGAAACGAAGGAACCGTTACAACGCTCCTTGCGGCGCTTGGCGGTAAAACTGGGATGCTCTTCCCGCGAGGGGAAATTTGCAGCGACAAAGGCGATTGAAGCGATGAACCACAGGTTGACGGATTTGCGTTCGACGAATATTTCGAGCGGGAGTGAGCCGGAGGCGCCGCTGTTTTTGGTATTGGGGCATTCGTACACGTTGCACGATAAATTTATCGCCACACCCATTCTACAAAAGTTGCGTTCAATGAAAGTTGGTTTTGAGGTAATGTCGTTCGATGATTCTCTTGCACCTCCAAAGGGAACGCCGCGTGATATTCTGTGGTGTACGTTTGCCAAAATGTACAATCGACTGACTTCGCCGGGGGCTTCTCTCTACGCAGGCGTCATTCAGCTCACCACGTTCAACTGCGGATGCGATTCCATGATGATGGAGCGGTTTCGCCGACTGTGCCGAAAGCGCGATGTTCCTTACATGATTCTCATGGTTGATGAACATACGGGCCGCGCCGGAATCGATACCCGGCTGGAGGCGTTCGTTGATTCGATTTCGTGGCGAGAGGCGGCCGGGCGTAACGGAGATCAAGAATGAATGAACGCCTTGCCATTCCCAACCTGGGCAATTACACCGTGGCATTGGCCTCCGCTGTGACGTCATTGGGCATTGAAGCCTGGTGGTCCACGTCAACCAACGCTCATGCAATGGAATTGGGCAAAGCCGCCGCGCCGGAATCTCTGTGCCTGCCCTTCAAGGCACATTTGGGCCATTTCATCGAGGCCGATAACGCCGGTGTTGAAAATGCGCTGATGGTGAACAGTGTCGGTACCTGCCGACTTCGATATTACAGAGGAATGATTGAGGAGATTCTGCGCGATATGGGACGCAGCATTCGGGTGTGGGGTTTGGGGTTTGACGGCATTAAGCCGCCTCTTATCCGGCATTTTGATCCGCCGGCCATTCCCTTTGTGCGAGCGGTATTGCTCGCCATTGAGAAGATTAAAGTTGTCGATACCCTCGAAATCAACACGGCGTATACCCGGGCACGTGAAGTGCATGTCGGTGAGACTTCGGCGCTGATGGAACGGTGTCTGCGGGAGCTGGCCGGCATCAATACCCCAAAAGAGGTGAAACGGTATCATCGCGAGATAGCCGCGCGGTTTCAACAGATTGAAATCAGGCAGGATGTGCGGCCTCTGAAAATCGGTTTAATCGGGGAGGTGTCGGTTCTGCGCGACAAATTGCTGAATCAAAACCTGGAGCAGACCATGGGGCACATGGGGATTGAGATCACCAACTTCTTTTTACTGGGCGCAGAACTCGGAAATATTTTCGGTATTCGGGTCGGTAATAAAAAGCATACCCGGAAGGAGCTGGCGAAGGTGGCAAAACCATATCTGGAATGCTCGGTCGGCGGGCATGCGATGGATTCCGTGGCCCATACCATTTTCTGTGCCGATCAAGGATACGACGCCATGGTACATGTGTGTCCGTCAGGATGCATGCCCGAAATCAGTGTTCGGCCTATTTTACGCAGAATCAGTGAAGAAAAAGATATTCCGGTATTGTATTTATCATTTGACGAGCATACGAGTCCGGTGGGGGTGGTGACTCGATTGGAAGCGTTCGTCGATATTTTACGTCAACGGCGCAGGCGCACCGTACATGTGGATTTCGCCGGAGGATGACCGGCGATTTGAAGAAGTAATTGGTTATGAGTATTCGCGGATATTTAGGTATAGACGTCGGTTCTATCAGCACCAATTTTGTGCTGCTGGATGAACACAAAAAGCTGCGGTTTACATCGTACGTCCGTGCCTCGGGCAGCCCCATCGAATCGGTTCAGCTGTGCATGAAACAGATGGTACACGAATTGACAGATATTGAAGTGCTGGGTGTATGTACCACCGGGTCCGGTCGGGAACTTGCCGGTGCGGTGGTGGGGGCAGATGTGGTGAAAAACGAAATCTCCGCGCACGCCCGTGGCGCATTGGAGTTGCATCCGGATGTACAAACGGTGATTGAGATCGGTGGTCAGGACAGCAAGGTGACCATATTGCGGGACGGCGCGGTCGTCGACTTTGCCATGAATCTGGTTTGTGCGGCCGGCACCGGAAGCTTTTTGGACTCCCAGGCGAGACGTCTGAATATGTCGATTGAGGAGTTGAGCGAAAAATCGGTCACCTCAACCGACCCAACTGCCATCGCCGGTCGGTGCACGGTGTTTGCGGAGTCCGACATGATTCACAAACAGCAAATCGGGGTGCCTCAGCCCGATATTTTAATGGGGCTCTGTCACGCGTTGGCGCGAAATTTTTTAACTAATGTGTGCCGAGGAAAGGAAATACTGCCGCCGGTGATGCTGCAGGGCGGCGTCAGCGCCAACCTGGGAATTCGCAGAGCATTTGAAGAAGCGTTGCACACGCAGGTGATTATTCCGAAATATCACATGGTGATGGGCGCTTTCGGCGCGGCATTGCTGGCCATGGACGCGTTGCCTTCGCAAACAAAGTTTCGAGGTGTAAACGTGAGCGAACACCATATTCGTACTCGTTTGTTCATCTGCGAAGACTGCCCCAATAACTGCGAGATTATCGAAATATGCGACGATGACACGGTTGTCGGCGCCACCGGCGGACGCTGCGGAAAGTGGTAATCGGTTTTTGTAAAAGTGCCTATTCTTGATTTGCCGCTTCTTTGGCTTGCGCGGCTGGAGCGCCGATAGATTTTGCAGGCGCAGCAGCGTTGGTTGTGAGATCGAGTGCCAATTGGAATGCGTTGTCCATGTCGGGAAGCTGGGTAACTTCGGGAACCACCTGGATGTGTCTCACAATGCCGGTGCTGTCGACCACAATGACAGAACGGGCCAATATGTTCTGATCAGCCATTTCCAGACCCGTACCGACGCCGAATGCTCCCTTTTCTCTGTCGGTCAGATACATAACCGTTGAAGATTCTTCGCTTTTTGCGAACTTCTGCAGTCGTTCCGCCTCATCGCGACTGATAGTGATACGAATAATGTTATCGCCCATATGCTGTCCCTTTTCTTCGAGGTATCGGCATTGGGCGCTGCAGGTTTGGGTTTCAACGGCGGGAATCACGCTGATGAGCAGCACTTTTCCTCGAAGCGAGGAGGTTGAAATCATTTCACCGCTCACTGCGTTCTTCAGTTGCATTTCGGGTAGTGGTTTTCCCACTTCGAGCGGGGTTCCGCTAAGCTTGACCGGCTCACCGTTTTTGGTGATGGATGTTCCCGGCAACACGGTTTCGGTACTTATCGGGATTTCTTCGGTGACTGCGGGGGCTGCGACCTGGGGTTGCACGGCTTTCTCTGCCGGTTCTTTCTCGCCAACAACGGTGACGTCCTCCTTCTGGGTTTGCACCGATTGATTATCTGCATCCGCAGACGGTTTTTCGGGGCGACAGGCCAGCAGGCATGCACCCACGCAAAGATGGATCAAAACAGTTTTTGTCATTTTGCCTTCTCCATGTTTTGGGTTGAATAAATTCCAGAATAACCACGAAAGCCACCTGCGCAACTGCCATTCATCACCGGTTGAATTCCTTCAATGAGAAAAACGTGCCTGAATATTGAAAAATTTGGGAGGGGAGGGTTGATTGCGAATCAGGCAGCGGACGGCGATGAATCGGACGGTGAAATTTCAGTTCGAAGTTGCATTGTCGCCCATGGCGATTTCGTTTGTATTGAATATTTTTTCAATGTCGAGCAGGAATATTACGCGTTTTCCGACTTTCGCCACTCCCATGATATATTCAATATTGGAGTTGCTGAAGTCGCCCATATTGGGTCTGGGTTCGATGTCTCCGGCATCCACGTTCAACACTTCCTGAACCTCATCGACCAGCACCCCCATCGTGTAGACCTGTTTCTGGGAATGCAGCTGTACAATCACAATGACGGTTTGGTCCGTCGGAACGGTTTCGCTCATTTCAAACTTCAATCTAAGGTCCACCACCGGATTCACCTTGCCTCGAAGATTGATCACGCCTCGAACCGCCGGGGCCGCCTGCGGCACTCGGGTTACATCCATCATTCCGATGATTTCGCGCACTTTTAATATCTCGAAAGCGTACTCTTCATCGGCCAGCTTGAAGGTGATGTACTTGCCGGCAAGCGTCAGGTCACTTTCTGCGGAACCGGTTTGTTTTGTTTCTTCTATTTGATTCAATTCATTCATTTTTTCACCTTCTAAAACTCCGCGAAATCCGGGTCGTCATCCATGGGCATGATTTCGTGGGCAGACGTTTCCATGGTTTCTTTGAGAGAATGATTGTTCTTCGCTCTCTTTGAACGATCATTGATGGGCGGGGAAGTGGGACGAATCGGAGCGTTGCGATGCATTGATGTTTCCAGTTTGAATTTCGCAACCAGACTCATCAATTCCTGTGCTTGCCCGGCCAACTCTTCGGCAGCGCTGGATGACTCTTCAGAATTTGCGGCAGCCCGCTGTGTAACCTGATCCATTTCGACCATTGCCTTGTTGACCTGCTCAATCCCGCGCGCTTGTTCCTGACTGGCAAGTGTGATTTCTGAAATAATATCTGTTACTTTCTGAATGGCGCCCACCATGCTGGTGAGGTTTTCATTCACATCGCCCGATATTTTTTCGCCCGTTTCAGCAAGCATGACCGATTCTTTAATCAGGGATTCGGTATTCTGCGCCGCATCTTTGGCGCGGCCGGCGAGGTTTCGCACTTCTTCGGCTACAACGGCAAATCCACGACCCGCATCACCGGCTCTCGCCGCTTCCACTGCCGCGTTCAATGCGAGCAGATTGGTTTGGAATGCGATGTCGTTAATATCTTTGATAATTTCGGCGGTGCGTTCGGCCGCGGTCTTGATTTTCCCCATGGCGCCGACCATTCGCTGCATCTCGCCGGTTCCCTTATTGGCCGCTTCCCGGGTGTCTTCGGCCAGTCCCTGCGCCTGCCGTGTGTTGTCGGCATTCTGTTTGGTCATGCCGCTCATTTCTTCCATGCTCGAAGTGGTCTCTTCCAGTGAACTGGCCTGCTCGGATGCACCTTCTGCCACTTGTTGCGACGATACCGAAATCTGCTGAGCGGCACTGTTTACCTGGCCCACGGCCTGCTGCACCTGCGCCATGGCGTCGTGAAGCACTTCTCCGGTAGAATTCAATGCGTTTTTGATTTTGGCGTGGTCTCCCTGATAGTTCCCCTTCACACGTGCCGTCAGATTATAGTTGGCCAATTGCTCCAGCACATCAGATGCCTCGCTGATGGGGTCGAGAATGGTATCGAGCAGGGTGTTGATTCCCTGTACCATTGCTTTCCAACCGCCCGCAAACTGCGAATGATCTCCGCGAACGCTCAGTTGCCCGGCCTGAGACGCATCGATTAACTGCTGCACTTCGGCCGATGTGGCTTTCAGGTTTTTGCGCACGCCTTCAATCGTTTCGTTGATAAAGGCTTTTTTGCCGGGGAATTTTTCAAGCGGCGCATCGAAATTGCCGTATCCGAATTCCTTTATACAGGCCATGGCTTTTTTCTTCACGGCAATGTGTCCATTGACCATGTTGTTCACTCCACTCGCCATCTCTTTGAACGCTCCTGAAAATTCGTTCACCGGGATGACCACATCAATATCACCCGCATCGTGCTCATGGGACATATGGTTCATTTCGGATATGAACCGTTTTATATTTCCGCGCATCGTTTCGATGGTGTCGTTGATAAAGGCTTTTTTGCCGGGGAATTTTTCAAGCGGCGCATCAAAATTGCCGTGCCCGAATTCAGCGATGCAGGCCATGGCTTTCTTCTTCACCGAAATATGACCATTTACCATTTGGTTGACGCCTTCGGCCATATTGCGATATGCCCCGGCGAACTCGGTCGCCGGTATCACGACGTCGATGTCTCCAGCGTCGTGTTGTGCGGACATGTGATTCATATCGTCGATAAGCCGTCGAATATTTCCCTGAAGGCCCGAAAGCGCCTGTCCCAGTGCATCCTTATCGGAGAGTAATTCCACTGTCGCATCCAGGTTACCGTTCGACAGTTCCTCGGCTACTTTCGCCTTTCCCCGCTGGGCGGAAATAATCTCTCGGAATGCAGTGGCCAACTGGCCGATCTCGTCTGACTGTTGCACTGTAATTTTTTGGTCGACATTGCCGCGTGAAATTTCATGGGCCGCACCGGTGATTTCATTTAGCGGTTTGGTAATTGAACGGGTCAGGACAACACCAATCAACAATGCCAGTATTACCCCGGCGAGCATTGCTGAAATCGCCAGGTTTCTGCCCGACGCGGCGGCCTCATTTCCGAGTTTGGTATTTATTCCTTCCAGATCCGAAAGCGTTTCCTCGCATTTTAAAATCATCTTTCGATTTGTCAGCGATTGTTCCATCGCTGTTTCGTCGAGCTGAACGATTTCACTATCATCGTTCTTCTTTCCCGATGCGATCATCTGATCCTTCTGCAATGAAATCGAAATTGTCTTTTCGACGCCTTTTTTCCACTCAGAATAATATTTGTCAAAAGCCGAGAGCAGCGACGCTTCTTCGCCGGTATGCGCCAACTTGTCGTAGTTTTTTCGCCCCGATTCAATGAGCTCAAACGCTTCATCAATATAAGCATATTGGGCCTGTCGAACAGTGGGCGTCATCATTCTTCGATTCACGAGGCCACGTTCTCCAATCCATACACTTTTTGTGCCCTCGACCATTTTGGTGATCGCGTGCATGCTGGGCAGCCGCACATCGCCCAATTGGTCCACCGCAGTCAATCCGGCATAGCCGACAGCTCCGGCAACAAGTGCCATCAATACGAACCCTGCGATAATTTTTTTACCGATTTTTACATTCTTCATTGTGTATCTCCCCTTTAATACAGCATTCGCTGAAACGGACGACCATTCGTCACGTCAGCTTCCTTTCGAGGGACAGCGAATTTAACGGCAAAAAAAAGGCGCGAGTAGTCAGCGCCATCAATTCGGTGGATGGCAGTGACCGCTCGCGCCTTACACTTGCAAAATCTCACTCGACCTGCGAATTTATTTTGCCCGTCAAGGATTCACTCGTCGCCGAACGTTCCATACGTCGGTAAAAAAAGTATCGGCAGAAGTCGACCGGAAATTAAGCCCCGAATTTTATTTTTTTTAAAATGTGGAAAAGTGCATTTGGTACGTAACGTTGGACTTGCGAAAACACCAGTGTCGAAATACAGTGCGCCCATGAATTCACATGAAAGCAATTCCGAATTATCTGAAGGTCGATTGTCTACCAAAGCCCAACGATTCAGTTGGTGCTTGTTTGATTTCGCCAATTCCGCTTTTCCCACTGTCATCATCACGGCGATTTATGTAATTTATTTCAAAGACGTGGTGGTCGGCAGCGAACGCGTCGGAGAGTCTGATAAGCTCTGGGGAATGGCCAACTCCATCGGCGCGGCAATTGTGTTTTTAACGGCACCGCTTCTGGGCGCCATTGCAGACTTTTCCGGAAAAAAGAAGCTCTTTCTCATTGTGTTTTCAGTTCTTTGCATTGTGGCCACCTCACTATTGGCCTTCACCGGCTCCGGCACAGTGTCATTGGCCGTGGGGGCGTTCATTGTGGCGTTGGTCGGATTCGAAGGGGCGTGTGTGTTTTACAACGCATTTTTGCCCAGCCTGGTGCCGAAGCATGAGATGGAGCGACTCAGCGGCGCCGGGTGGGCGTTGGGGTACCTGGGCGGGCTGGGATGCTTGCTGCTTTGCCTGCCGATTGCACTCGGCAAAACCTATTTGCATTTGATTCCCGCAGTTGTGGCGATATGGTTCGCACTGTTCGCGATTCCGGCGTTTGTATATTTGAAGGATCGCGCTCCGACGCATGCTGTCAGTGCGGGGCAGGCCATTCGACAGGGGGCGTCGCGGTTTATTTCTACCGTTTTGGAAATCGGGAAATACAAAAACCTCGTAAAATTTCTGGCTGCATTTTTCTTTTATAACAATGCGGTGGCCACCATTATTGTATTCGCGGTGGCGTTTTCAAAGGATTCACTGGCATTCACTACGGCTCAAAACATTACGCTCATCATAATAATGAACATTGTCGCCGCACCGGGCGCGTATGCGTTCGGATGGGTGGCCAAACGAATCGGTGCCAAACGCACCATTGTGATTACCCTGTCCATGTGGCTGGCGGTGGTTGCGGGTGCGGAGGCGGCAGCATGGCCCGGACTGTTCAGCAAGAGCGGTGCGCAGAATTGTTTCTGGGGGGTGGCGGTGCTCGCTTCACTGTGCATCGGCGCGATTCAGGCCACCAGCCGTACGTTTGTGGGGCAACTGGCACCGGAAGGCAGAAGCGGTGAGTTTTTCGGGTTCATGGCCTTCGCGGGAAAAGGTTCAGCTATCGTGGGCCCGCTGGTGTTCGGTGTGGTGTCGAGCACGTTTGACAGTCAACGGCTCGCGGTTGCATCGATAGGGTTCTTTTTTCTGATTGGTCTTATGATGATGGGGTTTGTCCGCACCGCCGAAACCCGTGCGCGCGACGCGGCTTGAAATCAATCCAACATCTCGTTTTTTATTGATAATTTTGACACGTTGGCATTTAGATTAAATACTATGATAATGACCGACGATAGTGCACCCATCAAAGTGATACGAATTCTTCTGGTTGAAGACAGCCCCAGTGTCGCCCTCCAGATTCAGACCATGCTCTCCAATTCGAATAATCCGATTTTCGAAGTGGACCACGAAACCACATTGGAAGCGGCGCTGGAGCGGATCACCGATGAAGGAATTGATCTGGTGATTCTTGATTTGGGGTTGCCGGACAGCGAGGGAATGGAAACGTTCACGCGCATGCAGGAGCGTGCGGTAGACGCGGCGATGGTGGTGTTTACCGGGGTGGACGATCAGGAACTGGCGTTTGAGGCGCTGCGATTGGGCGCTCAGGATTATCTGGTGAAGGGCAAAGTCGACGGCGCTCTGCTGATTCGGGCGATTCGATATGCCATGGAGCGGAAGCAGGCCGAGATTTCCTTACGTGCGAGCGAGGAGAAGCACCGTACGCTATTGGAGGCGATGCCGGATATTGTGTACAAGATTGATTCCGAAGGCACCTTTAAATTTGTGAACGAGGCAGTCATTTCATTGGGGTATACGCCCGAGGAGCTAATCGGATGTCATTTTTCGGTATTGATTCATCCTGATGACATCGAGAATGTGAGCCGGTCATCGGTGTTGCCCCGGTTGGCCGGGAGCGTGACCGGGGACGTCGCGGCGCCGAAACTGCTCGACGAGCGCCGCACGCGGGAACGGATGACACGGGATTTGACACTGCGGCTGATTCCGAAGTCGTGGACACGTGAGGCCGATACCGCTGATAACGGTGTGTTGTTCGGTTCTTTGACCAGTTACGGGGAAGTGACGGCGGTGGGGCACTATGCATTGAATCGCCGTACGCAGGTGACCCGTTTCGCCGGCACGGTCGGAATCATTAAAGATATCTCGGAACGCAAACGCGCAGCGGAAGAGAAGCTGGCATTGGAGATGCAGTTGCAGCAGTCTCAGAAAATGGAAGCCATCGGTCGGCTTGCGGGGGGGGTGGCGCACGACATGAATAACGTGCTGGGTGCGATTATGGGATCTGCCTCCGCACTGGAGTTTGAGTCTCTGGCAAACGACGAGCAGCGTGCAGATTTGGAGAACATATTGGTTGCCTGTCGCAAAGGACGTGATTTGACTCGTGATCTGTTGGGGTTTGCGCGCAAGGGAAAATATATAAAGGAACCGATTTTTCTGAATGAAATCGTCGGCGAAGTGAAATCACTGCTGGCGCGAACCATTCAAAAAACCATACATGTAAGAACCGAGCTGAGCCCGGCGATTTCATACATTGCCGGAGATCGCAGCCAGATGCATCACGCGTTGATGAACGTTTGTATCAATGGCGTTGATGCGATTGTCGGTTCCGGCGAGTTGCTTATCAGCACGCAGAATATTTCAGTCGCCGACGGCGCGTTCGCGAGTTCGAAAGGAATTCGTCCCGGAGAATATGTTCAATTGACCGTCACAGATACGGGAGTGGGAATTCACGACGATATCATTGACAAAGTGTTTGAGCCATTTTTCACAACGAAGCCGAAGGGGGAGGGTACCGGTCTGGGGCTCTCTATGGCCTACGGTGTTGTTCAGAATCATGGCGGGTCACTTTCTTTGTCGAGCAGTGCGGAGGGAACAACGGTTGTTTTTTTGCTGCCTGCGGTTCCGGATGCGGAAGTACAAATACCTGAAAAGACGAAGCCTCGAATCAGCTCGTATCCCCGCAAGGGAGCAATTCTGTTAATCGATGACGAGATGATTATTCGCAACGCCGCGAAGCGATTGCTGCATCAGATGGGACACGACGTCATACTGGCGGAGAACGGCAGGCAGGGAATTGAAACCTTCAGAGCGAGAAAGCAGGAAATATCGCTTGTGCTGCTCGATATTATCATGCCCGATATTGACGGTATCGATACCTGGGAACGTCTCGTCGAAATTGAGCCGACCGTGAATGTGGTGTTGTTTTCCGGCTACTCGAAGGATGAACGAGTTGAGAAATTGCTTGAAAGCGGTGCGGTACAATTCGTGCAGAAGCCCTTTGATGTGGAGGTCCTTGCATCCACCATTCGGCGAGCGCTCCAGTCGTCGTAACAATATGCACGGGATTTGTCAGTACAGCAAGGGGCCGAACACATCGTACCAGTTGTCAGCCATAAAAGCGTAACCTGTTCCATTCGGATGCACGCCGTCGTCCAGTCCTCCGGTCGGGAATCCGGTATACATATCGATAAAAATGTAAAACAGCGCCTATATCTATTCCTTTGCAATTGGAATTTCTAAGGGAATGCACAGAACCGCCGATACTGATTTACAACAAATATCAACGCGGGTTTCCGCATCGAGGAGGGCATGATGAATTCATCCAATATAACTGACAGCGGGTGTCATCGGGCAAGGTGTTTCGGACTGATGTTGTTGTTTTTGTCAGTTGTTGTCAGTTGCAGTGACAACGGTGACAATGCAGATAACCATTCGAACGAAGGAGATATCGATTCAAACGACCATGACACATCGAACGAATTAACGATGGAATCTACGGTATTTCCAGCCTCTTTGGCAGTGGCTTCACCGCTTGCGGTCGGCGCGGGAAGTATCGGCGCGTCGGGCAATATGAATGTGTACAACGCGATTCCCGCCATTCAGGCCGAGAGCCAATACAAACTCGTGACCACCGAAATTCAAGATCTGTTGGATAACGACGATGTGAATGAATGCGTTTTTGACCCGCATCTGTTTTTCACGATGGTGTCGAACGCAGCGTGTTACGGCCCGGCGGTATGGTACGAAAATCATCCGGATGCACCCTCTGTACCGAACAGCGGGCAATTGCCTCCGGGCGATTTGGGAATATGGCTGGAGTATGATGAGAATACGGGCGATGCATGTGCCGCAGCAGAGTTGAATGCGCGAATGCAGGGGATTCAGGCACGGGTGCTGGGAGCGTTGACCGGACTGGCGTCAATGGTATGCGTTGTCAATGCAACCGAGGCGCTGTCTCTTCCGGATTCGAACATCTCGATTGTGGACTTGGCAGATTCAATGCCGGCATCAGAGACCGCCTCAGTAAACAGCGCCGAGTTGTCGTTCAGCCTTACCGATACCGGTCTGGAAGCATATTCGTATACTATGGATATGTCTTTGGAAGACATGATGTCGGGGAATATGAATGCAAGCGGGGCGCATATCGTGATTCAGCTGACACACATTCCGAACGCGAATGGCGACGGTGGATACCAGGGGCGTTTGACGTATCGCATCAGTTTGATGACCGATTTCGGGAGCAACTGCCCGCCCGACGCGAGCGGAACGCCGGTTACCCGGAATGGCTCGGTGGTGTATGACAATACGTCGGGAATGATGCGGATTGAAATGCGTGAAGGACAGTTCTGCGGTTCAGATATTGACGGGTTGGATGTGAATTACCTGGTTGACGCGACACGGAAGTTTGATCCGAATATAGAACCGAACGGATGGGGAGACGATTTCAATCTGTTCAGGGCGGCGTTTGAACCTTCGACTCAGCTCGGTGACTACGCGTATGCATGGCAGGCCGGACACCACGACGGAAACACGCGTGTGTTCAACTTGTCGGTGTTCGATGACGGCGACGATGCCACAGATGATTTGGAAGCATCCGCCTTTTTCGGATACGGCGCAGATGCTTCTGAAATCGACCCCCGTATTCAGGGGTTTATTTTCAATTGGGCCGGTCCGGGAGGTGGGGACCATGCATTACAGGAATATGCCCAGCGGCAACAGGTTCGCTTCAATACTCAAACGGAGACTTTTGAGTCTGTAAGTGCGAATATCACCTATGCGCCTACCCATTCAGGTAACTATGACGGAACGGGCAGTTTCACATATGATGCGGATGCCGACGGCTTCGTTGATACCAATCCTACGGAACCGGTCGTGTTGAATCTGGCGTCCGGAACAGACGATGGAACCGGCACCGCAACCATTGAACAGACCATTCTCGATGCAGGCGTAACCGTGCCCGACCCACCGGTTTGCACCGCGTGTTCGCATTAGCCCGAATTCGGGATAAAACGTTTAAATTCGAGCAATCCCCCTTGAAGTTCATCAACTGTTAATTGTCAATGCCGTTGCAAAATGGGACTGTTGCAAAATGGGACTGCCTGCGGAGGGTGTTCTGTGATAGACATGTATCAGGAACACTACTTACTTCATTTAATCAGGAAGGAGCTTTCGTTATGAACTTTCCCTTTAGGATTGCATTGTTTGTTTTTACTGTTTTTGCATTGGGTTGCGCCGGAAGTACCGGGAGCGAGCAAGCCGATAGTGACCCCAGTGGGACGGATGACAACGAAATTGTTGATACCGATTCAGGCGGCGATGCAGACACGGACAGCGACTCGGATACCGACACGGATAGCGACACAGACACCGATACCGACACAGATAGCGATAGCGATACTGACACTGACACCGATACCGACACGGATAGCGACACAGACTCGGATAGCGACGCAGATACTGACACCGACACCGACACTGACACGGATGCAGACACCGATACAGGCAGCGACTCGGATACCGACACGGACAGTGACTCCGATACCGATAGTGACATGGACTCGGATAGCGACGCAGACACCGACACTGATACGGACGCCGATACGGATATAACTGAATCAAGTCAATGGGTTTTTGATGAGGGAACGATTCGC
>JAFGXQ010000058.1 GCA_016936575.1 Deltaproteobacteria bacterium | reverse complement strand
GTATCGGTATCGCTGTCCGTGTCGGCGTCTGAATCGGTATCGCTATCGGAATCTGAATCCGTATCCGAATCTCCATCCCCGTCTCCGTCACTGTCCCCGTCGCCATCCGAATCTCCATCCGCGTCTCCGTCGGTTCCGGTGTCTGTGGAACTCTCCTCCCCCGAACAACCCAGCGCCAGCACTAAAATTAAAAACAGTACGTAAAAATGATTCATTATCCGCTCCTTTTTAAGCGTCGTTTCATATAGAGTGTCATACCCGAACCGACAAGGGCCATCCAAGCACGCACACATGCCGCAGTCAATCAGAATAAAAATCCTGATATGTGTGTGTGCCGTTCTGTCGGAAATCGGGTGACAACAATGGATAAATTATCAAGTTGCTTCGACTGAACAGGCCATATTAAACCGGCCGTTCTCTCAACTGCGCCCAAGTCAGCCCCATCAAAGCGTAAACACACCTGCACAATTCGCCACTATTCATGGTATACTTGCAAAAAAAATGGAGTGATCATCATGGCCAGGCAATTGCTTTTATGCGACTCACTAAGAACAGCGGTAACATTGGTCGTTTTACTTGCAGCCGCGTGTGACAACGCCCCGGAAGACAACATATCCCAAACAGAACACCACTTTCCTGCCGCTGCAGCCCAATGCAGTGTGCCTTCCCCGCCCGCGCCACTCGGCAGCAGTACCGTTATCGGAAACGGCACCACAACCGAATGTACGGCCGCGGCGCTGGCAACTGCCGTGGCATCCGGAGGAAACATCTCCTTCAATTGCGGGGAAGAAATCACCATTCCCATACCGAATGAAATCACCGTTCCAGCAGACACAATCATTGACGGCGGCAACACCGTAACCCTCGACGGCGGCGGCAGCACGCGCATTTTTCACACCGACGCCGGAGTGTCTCTGACCGTACAGAATCTTCGGTTCAGCAACGGAAACGCCATGAACGACAACCCGGGAAGCGGCGGTGCCATACGCGTCGGATGGCTTGGTAAACTTTATGTGTTTGATTGCACATTCATCAACAACCGCGCCGCACAAAGCGGTATCGAAGGCGGCGGGGCGATTTACCAGTCCAACGGAGGCGAGTTGGTGGTGGTGAGAAGCCGTTTTGAAGGCAATACCGCCATCAGCGGCGGCGCCATAGACAACCTGCTCTCGCCCATGACCATCGTTCACTCATCATTTGTTGAAAATGAATCCGTGGGCGGCGGCGGCGCGGTATACACTGACGGCGCCAGCGCATACACCGATGATGACGACGACGTGGGCGGTGTCATTTCAATTTGCGGTTGCACATTTGACCGAAACCGCGCAGTGGGAACCGGCGGCGCCGTTTATTTGTGGGCCTATCCACCCGATGAATTATTTATCAACCACTGCAGCTTCACCGCTAACGAAGCATACGCCGTCGGCGACGACTCCGCCCTGGGCGGCGCGGTCCGCACCGGGAACGCACCGCTGCAGATGGCCCACTCGCTGTTTGCCGAGAATCACGCCGATGTGCACGGCGGCGCCTATTGGACGCGCGGAAATTACCCAACCCAAATTGTGAACTGCACCTTCTACCGCAACACTGCCGGTGTGGAAGGACGTGACGGCGGCTACGGCGGGGCCCTGTCGGGGTTCAACACCCACGTGGAGAGCTGCACATTTGTTGAGAATCACGCCCAGTTCACCGGCGGCGCCATCAGCGCCGAAGAAAACCAATGGACCATGAACAACTGCGTATTTCTGAACAACTGGGCATCCAACCCCTGGGGAACCAGTCAAACCTGCACCCGCAGCATTGACGGCGCCCACTCGGTACAGTGGCCCGCCCCCGAAACCGCCGAAGACCCACCCTGCGGCGTTGACACCATTATCGCGGACCCGCTCACCGGCGAACTCGGCGACCACGGCGGCGTCACCCAAACCATACCTCTGCTCCCAAACAGTCCCTGTATCAATGCGGGCAGCAATTGCCCCGCCACTGATCAACGCAACGAACCCCGCACCGGCCCGTGCGACATCGGCGCGTTTGAAGTACAATGACTTATGCGTTTGTACATTCCGTCAATTTGTTTTTGAAATAATTGAAGCTTGGAGACTTATTTGCATGAACATCCATATGCGGCGTGATCGCTTCCGCCCATCGAGACTTCTCTTTTCCTGCGGCAAACCACTCCTGCTGCAGCAGTGATGCACTTCCGCCGGAATAGACGGCATCCGCGAGCAATTCCCACGTGCCGCAAATAGAGTCGTTTCGATACCGACCCAATACGGCACTATCCGCGTTTGGATACGCTCTTTCAACCGCCGGCAAGTCACCGAGCAACCAGGCTTCCCCTTCTTCGACGGCAATGCAGAACCGCGCCACCGGCTGAGGGTTGCAGGATGTCAGCAACGCATCAAGCTCTTTGCGAAATGCTTTCAAACATTTATCGTCAAGGTCGCAGACAACAAAAACCACTTCGCGATAGTTTGCGCCATACCCGGCCTGCCGCCGTCCATATCCTTGTATAAGACGAGGGAGCTGCTGCAACAAAATGCGTTTTGTTGCGTTTTGCGAAGTCTTCAATCCTTTTGGAATCCGTCCGACGCCTTTATATGCTTTCACACTAAAAGTATGGTCATCGCCGATAATTTTCGGAATCAGTATATCCAGCATTTTCTTCCCGGACTGATCTTCGACAAGTACTTCAAAGTGCATCACTACCTCGCGTCCAGGTATTCACTGTACCAAAGCCCGCCCAACGGAAGCCCCTCAGAAACCATACTCTCTACCAGCTTATCGTCACTTGCCCGACGGATGGAGGACATCCCATCGTCGTTTTTGGTCAGAATCCACACTTCTTCCGGTGCCAATGCATCGACCAGATAGGGCTGATGCGTCGTAATAAATACCTGAGACCCCCCCTTTCGTCCGGTGGCATGATTGCGAAATTCTCCGGCCAATGTCTCAAGCAAACGATGATACAGACCATTCTCCGGCTCCTCCACGCAGATAAACGGCGGCGGAGAAGGGTCTTCCAGCAACAACAGATACGCGAACACCTTTAATGTACCGTCAGACATCTGTTGCGCGTAGAACGGATCCTTGAACCCCTTGTCACCAAACCGCAGCAGCAATCTGCCGTCATTGGTTTTTTCTGTATCAATGTTGTTTATACCTGGAATTTTTTCAGCGATTCTCTTCAATATTTCGTTGAATTTCTTTTTATGTTCCCGCTCCATGAACTGAACCACATTTCCAAGATTATCACCGTGAATATTCAAATGCTTCTGCGGTCCGGCCAATGGAAGGCTTCGCGCGGCATCCGGTGTAAAATAACTCAGGTACCAGTTTTCAATAAAATTTCTGAACGCTGCAATTCTCGGATGCTGCTTCAACGCGCCCAGCGTTGCGATTCCCAGCTTTCGGTAGTCGTTCAGCTCAACAACCTCTGTTTCTCTCGACTCTTCTTTATTCGCGCTGCCGGTTCGAATCGCACTCATCAAACTGCCCAGATCAAACCCACTCTCATCTTCATCAATCTGAAATCCATCCTGCTCACCTTTCCACGCCAACCCATGACCGCTATCCAACATCAGAAATGAAAACGGCCATCCATGCTTTTGCCCTTTTCTTCGTTGACGCAATCTTTCTTTTTTCACATACGGTCGGTCGGAATCGTCCAAAGCGATGGCCAACTCGTACGTAATCGGCCGCGCATTGCCGTCCTCTTTGTAATATATTTCAAATTCGATCACCGAATGCTGCCCCTGGGTCACCAATCTTTGAAAACCACCCCTTCCACGGGAATCGCAGGCTTCCTCAACGCCCACCTTCAGGCAGTCCGCCAAAAAACCGAACGCATCAAACAATGTGCTCTTACCTGCCCCGTTTTTTCCAATCACCGCGGTCAAGGGCGTCAAGGGGCTTGAATCCCGCTTATTCCAAAGCTGACCGAGCGACACATCTTTCAGCGCTCTGAAATTCTTTATTCGAAACCCTTCAATTTTTGCCATGCACGATCTCCTTACAAATGAGCATTGAATACTACCCGGCTCATTCGCCCTTGTAAATCATTACAACGCACTTTGAAATGTTGATCAGAAGCTTTCCAACTCACTGCCGCACCTAACACCAGCCTCCTCTGTACCGTTCCACAGTCACCACCGAACTTGTTCTGTCCGATTGATTGGACGATAGGTTTTCAAAATATTTTGTGAAGGAATGCACTTACAACAACACATGGAAACCATGTTACACTAAAAATTGCATGTTTATCAAAATTTCCGTTAGACTACGCGTCAGCGCACAACGCGTAAGTCTTATCAAGATAGTACTGGTAGTTTCCTTCAAAGACGTGCATGTGACCGTGGTCAATTTCGAATACGCGGGTGACCAGGGATTTCAAGAAATGACGGTCGTGGCTGACAATAAGGACCGTGCCTTCAAAATCTTTCAGCGCTTCGAGCAGTATTTCGCGCGACTGGATGTCGAGGTGATTGGTGGGTTCGTCGAGCACCAGCAGGTTCAGGGGTCTCGATAGCAACATGGCCAATACCACCCGGCTTTTTTCGCCGCCGGAAAGGGCCGAAATCTTTTTATCGCCCTCTTCACCGCGGAACAGAAAGGCGCCCAATAGACTGCGCACACTGCCCTGCGACGCTTCGGGCATCATTTCGTACAGGGTTTCGAACACGGTTTTTTCAGGGCGCAACAACTCCATGGCATGCTGACTGAAATACCCCACGTGCACGTTCGCACCCAGGGTGACCGTTCCCGCGGTGGCATCGGTCTGCGCGGCAACCACTTTCAGAAATGTAGATTTTCCCGCGCCGTTCACCCCCACCACTGCGATTTTGTCTCCCCGTCGCACCATACCCGAAAGTCCGCCGAACACCGATTTTTCACCGCCGTCATCCACCCAGGTCTTGGCAAGCTGTTCAAACTTCACCACGTCGTCACCACTGCGGGGGGGTACATCAAACTGAAACTTCATCGGCTTGTATTCCACCGGTATCTCGATGCGATCGATTTTTTCAATCTTCTTCATGCGAGACTGCACCTGCGCCGCATGAGACACCCGGGCTTTGAACTTGGCGATAAACGCCTCTTCTTTAGCCAGCATCTCCTGCTGCCGCCGATGAGAAGCGAGCAGTTGCTCACGGCGGATTTCACGTTCCCGCAGGTAAAACTCATAGTCACCGCTATACAACGTGATGGTGCGATTGGCCACTTCGGCAATGGAGGTGACCACCCGGTTCATGAACTCTCTATCGTGGCTGGTCATAGCCAGCGCCCCTTTGTATTCTGTGGTGAGCCACTGCTCCAACCACACAATCGATTCCACGTCGAGGTGGTTGGTGGGCTCGTCGAGCAGCAGCACGTCAGGGTTCATCGTCAGAATTTTCGCCAATGCGATACGCATCTTCCAGCCGCCGCTGAACGTCTCCACCGGTTTCAAATATTCATCAGGGCCGATTCCGAGGCCGGTCAATACCGCTTGCGCGCGCGACTCCAGGTCGTATCCGCCTTTGTGCTCGAACGCCTCGGTGGCATCGCCGTACCGTTCCAGCAAGGCCGCCATGGCATCGTCATCCATCGGTTCCGCCATCAGCGCTTCCATTTGGCGAATTTCTTCGCCCAACGCAATCACATCCGCCACCGCGGATTTCACTTCATCAAGCGCGCTGCGCCCCGACATTTCGCCCACATCCTGCGAAAAATAGCCAATCACTGCTTTTTTCACACGGTTCAGTTCTCCCGCATCCGGTTGCTGCTCCCCCACAATCAACCGAAACACCGTGGATTTACCGGCGCCGTTGGGCCCCACAATGCCGATGCGCTGCCCTTCCAATATCTGAAACGACGCATCCTGAAACACCACCTGACTCCCATGCTGCACCCCGATATTGCTCAAATAAATCATATATTCTCCAAGTCGACTAAATTCATCCCAGTTACCACCATACGTTCCCTCTCCTCAAAGGAGAGGGCTAGCGTGAGGTCCATAATCGGGCCCCTTGCCCCCTTTCTAAAGGGGGAAGCTGCGACAGTTCCCCTCTCCATTTACTGGAGAGGGGCTAGGGGTGAGGTTAATCATCGATTGCGGTGGATAATCAACTGTAAACTGCTCTGGGGCGAAAAAAGACAAGGAGTGAAGCGAAGAGTCTGATTAAATCACGCCCACTCCGGCATACGTGGTAACGATGGTAGGCACATCCTCGGCCGCATCCAGCACGTAGCTGTAGGGCACAGAGACAGAACCGGTGGACTGCACATTCGGTCCGGCCGGAATCTGATCATCGGCCGCCTCCCATACCACGCTGGCATCAAAATAATTATCATGCACCTCGTACGTTCCCGGGTTCTCCAGATAGAAGAATGTTCCGAGGGGATTCCTTGCCTCAGTGAAATAGTTGTTCTCAATTCGCAGCGAGGCGCCGTTGCGACAATTGATACCCGTTGAGAGAATCTGGCTGTAATAATTGTTGAAATAGTGGCCATGTGCTTCCCGCACCAGATTGGTACGCGAATTCAAATTTCGATACCAATTGTGGTGCCAGGTGATGCGGGTGGAGCCGTCATCGCCGTCATCGTTCGACCCCACCAGACCACCGCGGCCCCCCGTGTGCATGTGATTGCACGAAACCGTCACATCGGTGGTATTGGCTTTCATATCAATCAGCCCGTCGTGTTCTTCACCCTCGGTGGTGGATCCGTAAATCAGATTGTGATCAATCCATATCTGACTGACGTTCGATTCCATACCGATGGCATCACCGCCGTTTGACGGGGTCGTGGTGTTTTCTTTGCGCACGTTTTTAATCGTCAGGTTCTGAACAATGATATTCGACGAAGAGCGAATATGAACGCCAATCTGGTCCAGTACCCCGTTGGTGCCCACACCAATCAACGAAATATTGCTGATCTCTTTCAACTCAATCACACCGTCCGCCGTATTGCAGCTGCCGCTTTGTTTGGTGGTGTTGCCGGGCGTAATCGTACCGTCCACCATAATAATCAGGGGAGTGTCATCGGCAGCGCGATTGCAGATGGCCGCATGAATCTCGGTACCGGTGCTCGCGGTCACCACCTGACCGCCCTGGCCGCCGGTCACCCCTGCGCCGAACCCTACAGGCACCGCAGTGGAACAAGCCAACCCATCCGAGTCAGAATCCGAATCCGAATCTGAATCTGCGTCGGTATCGCTATCCGTATCGCTGTCCGTATCGCTGTCCGTATCGCTATCTGTATCGGTATCGCCGTCACAGGCTCCGACCGCAACACCGACGCCGCTGACGGTCAGAGAATCGATATTCGCCAGTCCATCACCCGCTGTGGATTCCAGACGAATCAGGTTGGTTCCCGCGGTCAATGACACGGACTCTGACACCGTCTCCCAGCTGTTCCAATCGGCTGTGGCCGGGAATTCAACCGTCGCCACTGTCGCACTGTTCACCATAAGCGTGCCCGGGCGGGAACCGTCACTGCCGTTTGCATACACCCATTCCAGGGAATAATTTCCCGTTGTTGAGGCCTCCACCGACCATTCAATCCCGGCGCCGGCCGCGTTATCCGTATTGGCAAATCCATCACCGGTGAAACCGGTATTATTGCTGTCAACAGTACCGTCTACCCCGCAAAGCCCGTCGCCCTCCTGAATGGTGAAAGTGTCGGCATCACTGTCTGTATCACTGTCGCTGTCCGCGTCCGTATCCGTATCCGTATCGGTGTCGCTATCGCTGTCCGTGTCGCTGTCCGTATCGCTGTCCGCATCGCTATCCGCATCGGTATCGCTGTCCGTATCGCTATCCGCATCGGTATCGCTGTCCGTATCGCTGTCCGTATCGCTATCCGCATCGGTATCGCTGTCGCTGTCCGCATCCGAATCGGCATCACTGTCCGTGTCGCTGTCCGCATCTGTATCACTGTCCGTGTCGCTGTCCGCATCTGTATCACTGTCCGTGTCACTATCTGTATCCGAATCACTGTCGCTGTCCGCATCCGTGTCCGAATCGCCATCTCCGTCCCCATCGCCGTCTGTATCGGAATCGCTGTCTGCATCTGTAGTCACTGCATCCTGCCCGCCGGTTTCCGCACAGGACCACGCAAATAATAAAAGTAAAATCATCCACATATAACGCTGAATACCCATCATTTTCTCCTTGTTGCCATTGTTGCTTCGGCCTGTGCCTGCTCTTATGTCCCCGACGCAACATCCAGAAAGGCCAGCAAAAAAAAAAAAAAATGATTCTTGGCAGTACCCGACCTCGGTGCTATACCATACAAATGTATGGTATAAACTCATACGTACCCCTGTGGTGCAAAAGCAATTTTTCTTTTCTGAAAGGCGCCAGCCATCCCGAAGAATTGGTGGAAGAAGCGCACCGTCTCGGGCTTTCCGCCATCGCCATTACCGACATCGATGGCGTGTACGGAATCGTTCGCGCGCACCGACGGGCCGTCGCATTGGGTATCCATCTGATCATCGGCGCCCAGGTCACCCTGACCGACGGTTCCCCAATCATTCTTCTGGCCACCAATCACGAAGGGTATCAGAACCTCTGCCGCATCATCAGCAAGGGCCGCCTGTCCCATCCCAAAGGGCAGAGTATGGTTTCACTACGCACTGTATGTCTATACGCCGAAGGGCTTTTTGCCCTGCGTCCGTTCTGTTCCACAGAAAAAAAAGAAGTCTCAGTCATCACCCAATTGAAAACCCACTTTCGCGATCAGCTGGGCCTGCTGTTGACCCGCCACAAAAACGCGGCGGACCCCAAACAGAACCATTGGATGACCACCCAGTCACAACAGCACACTATCCCCCTGGTGGCGGCAACCGAAATTCTGTACCATTCCAGGCCGCGTCGCTCGATTCAAGATGTTCTCACCTGCGTTCAGCACGGTGTTGCGCTGACCGAGGCGCGCCGAAAACTACGCGCCAATGCGGAACACCACCTGCTCAGTACCACCGCATTCGCCACCCTGTTCGCCGATGTGCCTGAGGCGGTCGACCAAACCAACCGCATCGCCGAGCAATGTCAGTTCTCTTTATCACAAATTCAATACAGGTATCCGTCTGAGGTAAATCAGGCGGGCATCTCTTCTTTCGAACGGCTGCGCATTCTCACGTTCGAAGGCGCCCGAAAACGGTACGACAATCGCATCCCCCAAAACACTGTCGCCCAACTCAATGAAGAGCTGGCGTTAATCAATGAACTCGATTATCCAGGCTATTTTCTGACCATGTATGAAATTGTGGAGTTCTGCAAACAACACAATATCTTATGCCAGGGGCGCGGTTCCGCCGCCAATTCCGCGGTTTGCTTTTGTCTGGGAATCACCGCCATCGACCCGGTGAAGATGAATCTGCTGTTCGAACGTTTCATCTCCAGAGAACGAAATGAGCCCCCCGACATCGACCTCGACATTGAACACAATCGACGTGAAGAAGTGATTCAACATGTGTACACCCGCTACGGGCGAAGTCACGCCGCCATGGTTGCGGTGATTGTGCGCTACCGCCCCCGTTCCGCCGTTCGCGATGTGGGAAAAACCCTGGGAATCGACGACATCTCGTTGGGGAGACTCTCCAAACTGCTCTCCCGCTACGGCACCCTCGACCCGGAAGCCATGGAAATCGCGGGATTTCCGCTCACCGCGCCCCTGTACCAGCGGCTGTACCAGCTGACCAATGAACTGATCGATTTTCCGAGGCATTTGTCCATCCATCCCGGGGGCTTCATTCTGGGCAGCGACCCCATCCATACTCTGGTTCCGGTGGAGAACGCCACCATGCCGGGAAGAACGGTCATTCAATGGGATAAAGATGATGTGGAGACACTGGGATTGTTCAAGGTCGATTTGCTCGGACTCGGCGCCCTGCACCACCTTCACAACTGCTTTGATCTGCTGAAGGAAACACAACAGCTGCACCTTGATTTGGCGAGTATTCCCCTCGATGACAGCACCTTTGAAATGATTCAAAAAGGCGACACCATCGGTGTCTTTCAAATTGAGAGCCGGGCGCAAATGAGTATGTTGCCGAGGTTACGGCCCAAAACCTTTTACGATCTGGTTATCCAAATCAGCATCGTTCGCCCGGGGCCGATTACCGGCGGCATGGTGCATCCGTACCTGGCGCGTCGCAACGGCGAAGAACCGATTTCGTATCCGCATCCGTCACTGGCACCGGTATTGAAAAAAACCCTGGGCATCCCGTTGTTTCAGGAACAGGTGATGAAAATCGCCATTCTTGCGGCGGACTACACGCCGGGAGAGGCCGACCAGCTTCGCCGCGACATGGCGGCATGGAAAAAATCCGGTCGCATCGACCGACACAGGGAACGACTGATCTCGCGTATGGAAAAAAAGGGCATTGCCAAAGAATTCGCCGAACGCGTATTCGAACAGATTCGCGGGTTCGGAGAGTACGGGTTTCCCGAAAGTCACGCGGCGAGCTTCGCGCTCATCAGCTACGCCTCCGCCTATCTGCGCAATCACTACCCCGCCGAATTCACCTGTGCGCTGCTGAACGCATTGCCGATGGGGTTTTACATGCCGTCCACCCTGGTGGAAGATGCAAAACGCAAAGGCGTCACGGTTCACAAAGTGAACGTGAAAAAAAGTTCATGGTATTGCACGGTACCGCTGAAAAACACCATTTTGATGGGGATGCGCCATATCAAGGCCGTCGGCAAAGAGCATTATCAGAAAATTTTCACCGCGCGAAAAACAGCGCCGTTTACAGATATGGATGATTTCACAAACCGTACCGCGCTGCCGTCGCATGTTCAAAAGCAGCTCGCGCTGTCGGGTGCACTCGACAGTCTCAACCCCAACCGTCGCAACGCACTGTGGAACGGCCTGGCAGCGCATTCCTCCCCCGCAACCTCTTCAGCAAACATGAATATCCCCGACAGTTATCGGCATATCGCCTTTTCAGAACTGAATCTGTTCGACACCATTACCCTGGATTACGCCCTTACCGGCCACAGCACAGAGGGCCATCCGCTGCAGCTGTTTCGCGACATACTGAAAACAAAAAACATTCCCACTGCGTCTGAAATCAACCGATATAAAAATCAACTGATTCACTATGTGGGCATGGTCATTTGCCGACAGCGACCGTCCACCGCGGCCGGAGTGGTGTTTATGACCCTCGAAGATGAAACCGGATTCGTCAATCTCATATGCTTCAGAGATGTTTTCGAAAAATATAAATTAGTCGCCAAAACGGTGCCGATTTTGGGCGTCACGGGGCAGGTACAGTATCAGAACGGCGTTACCCATGTAATTGCCAAAGAGTTATGGCGCCCCAACCTGCCCGCCCCCGGAAAAACAGCAGTCACCCAAAGCCGAGATTTCAGATAGGCTTTCATTTCTTACAAAATCATCTGCAATACCGTCTTCTGGGAATGAGCCATGGTGACGCCTTTTGGGGGCATATCCGGTATCTGGCCGAACTCGTATGACGTTCTTCTGAAAATCCTGTATAATGGCAGGCATGCATCTCAATCATTTAATTTTGAAAAATGTATTATGGATATTGTACAGCGTGGGAACGATGTTGGCGGGCTGCTCAAATTCCAACGGCGGGGCGTCGGCCGACACCGACACCGAACAGCAGGAAACACAAGATACCGAAGGCGCAATCACCTCTACCGGAGTGAAGTGCGCGGCCGGATACACTTGTTATGATGAACAATCGGCCGATGTGATCTGGGTGATGAAAAACGACGGCAACGTGAACGGTCCCACATGCAAAGATGTGTGCGAAGGCGCGCTGTCGCAAAACTGTGAATTCTATGCCTGTGATGCGGGGCGTCCGGTGGCGTACCCGGAGATGTCCGATTTTCAGGAGGTTGCCGCCGGTTTGGGGTTCTCGTGTCGGGAGGGCGGTTGCTGGTGGCCGGAGGCGCCCTCCGAGGGATTGTACCTGGTGTCTATTGAGGTAGATGCGACCGATGGTTCACGAAGCTGCTTTTTTCCCACAGAATCGACGCTTCGCTGCGATACCCATCCCGGAAATGCCAATTGCTTTGGAGAGCGTTATGCCACGGTGTGCCCCTGTGTGCAAAAGCTGCTGGACGAAGCCTGCCAGTGGGAATGTGGACCTCATCACACCACCCGGGCGGTTTGGAAAACCAGCGGCACCAGTTGTGTGGAGCGCATCAACTACTGGCGAAAGCGCGCCTGCGAAGAAGGGTGGGTGGAGTGTCCGCCCGCCGGGCTTCCCCCCATGGTGGAATGTACCGCCTGTCACGAGTGCGCCAATTCTGAGGCAGCGTTCGATGCGGAGAACGGTGCACACGCATCTTTTGGCCGGTGCGGCGAGCACGTACAGGGTGAGGGCGGCGGCGCAACCTGCGCAGATGTGATTGATGCGTTCGTGAGTGAACGAACGATGGATGAGAACGGCGTGATGCGATGTGAAGGTCATTGCGGGCCTATTCTGTCGCCCGGGTGTCAAACATTTTTTTGGGGGAAAGACAACGACTCCAATTTTCACACATTGAATTGGCGTTCCTGTAATGTGGATACATGTGAAACCTACTGCAGCGAGCACCCCGGCGAGTGTTTCACACACGAAACCTCACCATCAATGACTTGCGACGACCCGAACTCCGGATTCGAAGCCGGCCCCATATTGCCCGAATGCTCTTAAAATGTGGATTTCTCGTTTCTGTAACCCCCCCGGCATTTGCGCGGTATTCTGCACCATGTGTATTGTGCCCTACAGGTTCTTCGTTACTAAAAAATCTTGCCGACAAATCTTACTTGACGAAGAGCGATTCTTCGAGCTGATTGCGCTCTTGTTCGAGGGGACGAATACGGGCCTGCAGTTTGTAGCGGCGCACCGGAATATAGAGCGTCCACAATAGACACATACACGCGATACCAATAAGGATGGCGTACAGTGCAAAGACATTAAAACTCTCTCGAATGTCGCCGTGGCTGCAGTAGTAGTCGTAGTTCGTGCTGCCGCCGCTGTAGTTGGTCGAAACAGAAAAATGCCCGTCACACAGCATGCCGCCGACCAGTTCAGCCAGGGGAGTGACAAAAATGATGGGAAATCCGATAAGAAAAATACCGCCCATCAGCGCAGCGACGTAACCGCCGGCAGTGGACGCCGAAAAAAAACGCTGCTCCCGGGCAATGGATTGGTTGAGTGATTCAATGCTCGCTTCCAACGCGCGCACCCGTTCATCTGCCGCATTCTTTCGGGCTTGTTCTTGCGCTTCCGCTTCCTGCTGAGCGCGCAACTGTGCCAGTTCCTCCGCAGTGGGTGGCGGGGGTTGGTCAAACAGTACATACCAGGGGGTTACTGTTTTCACCGGATGCAATCGCTTCCACAGCGGATCTGGAATCAAGAACTCGCCGTTGCAAAAGTCGCAGGTGGTGATTCGTTCGTTGTCGCGGCTGATTCTGAGAGCTGCTGCACAGTTGGGACAGCTCATCGTGATAGGAGCGATTTGCGCAACCGACAGGTCACCCCCCATGGGTCCCTGTCCCACCGCGAATGCGGCTTGAGACGCACTACTCGCCAATGGAATCGACTGCAACGCATGCTGATGGCCGCATTGGTGGCAAAGTAAACTGTGGGCCCCGGCACTGATACGCATCACATCCAACGGGGTTTCACAGCTCGCGCAGGGAACCGACAACATCGCTGACGCGTCGGCGTGCATCTGTAATGTACCATCCAGCTGCAGCATCAAGTGCCTCTCTGCTTCGTTTGTCAACTCATCGGTTTGATAGTACATGGCACCGAATATGTGACGCCAGTGTCCGTCCGAAATATCAATGGTATTGCGGCAGGATTCGCAGGTCACAGATTGGCTGAATCCATCCAGAATCACCGGATACCCACAGTGGGGGCAATCGGGAATCATCAATTTCAGTTTGCCTATGCGCATTCTGTTTTAACAAACACAGAGACTGTGTTCGCCTTTCTTTTTTCCGGGTCGCCAATGTTGTGCAACCACGAACGCGGTTGCCACGTATGGGCGTTCAAACACACACCGACCGCCGTTGAACTCGTCGTTTTCGTAAAACGGCCCCCAATCCTTGCGCAATACGCCGCGCCATGTGCATTGTTCTCCCACTGGTTCAGAAAACACAATCTGCGCTCCCTCAAACCCCAGAAACGACCTCGCAACCGGGAAAAGTGCCTTGAACAAAGATTCTTTCGCCGAAAAAACGGCCATGGCCAATCGGGCCGCATCCTGCTGTCCAAATGTAGAAAGCCACCGCGTCTCTTCGGGCACACAAATACTTTTCACCAAATTCGGACTCAGCGTTCGATTCTCGTAGTCCTCCACATCGATACCCACATATTTCATAGCGGTATCATACCCCAACGCGGCGGCGCACCAGCTGTTACAGTGTGTAATTGAACCGACAATTCCCTCCGGCCAGAGAGGTTCCCGATGCGCTCCCACGCCAATCGCACAGGGCGACAACCCGAGCTGTTCCATTGCCTGCCGCGCCAGCATCCGACCTGCGGAGAACTCTCTTTTCCTTTTTTCGACGGCTTTTTCCAGAATGCGCATTTCTTCCGGGAACAGCACTGCGTCGGCTGGAAGTTGCGATATGGCCATCTCTGCGACAGAAAGCGACAAATCAGAAAGCAAATGGTAAAATGGCTGCGACATATCTCCTCCGGGCGAAATCCGTTTTATGCGATACTATATCGCCTGATAAAAATAGTCGATTTGTCGGGTCAAAAAACATATTCGAGTTGTGTGCCCACCCAAATGGAACTACCCTAACTTTCAAACCGGAACAGCGAAAAGCAAAGGAGCAATGAGATGAGTGAAATCAAAATCCAAAAGCAGGTTTCTGATGAAACCATCGAAGCATTGGGTATCCGTTCCTGGGGAATATGGACCAAAGAGGAATCCAAATTTCCGTGGACCTACGATGCGACTGAAACCTGCTATTTCCTTGAAGGCGACGTGGTGGTAACGCCCGACGGCGGAGAACCGGTATCCATGGGGCCGGGAGATCTCGTAACCTTTCCCCTGGGGATGAGTTGCACCTGGGACATCAAAAAAGCGGTCAAAAAGCATTACACCTTCGAAGAGTAACCGTCCTTACAATCCAAAAACATCATACTCCTCGCCCGTCATCCCTGACCCGCTACTTTGCGGAACCTATCTATATCACACAGAAAATTTGCTTTTTTGAAATGGCATCAAGGCAAATATAAAATCGGCGGAATAAAGCGCGTGTTGTAAAGTCTATATAAATATGATTAACATCTGAACGCTTGAAAGCGAACAAAATCAAAATGCGACTCAAATTCTTACTCGTTATCTCCTGCCTTCTCATCGCGACCAACGCACTGGCCAGGGAACACACAATTGAGCAGGGCGATACGCTGGCCCGGATTGCCCGAAAATATGCGGTAAGCCGCGCCGACCTGAAGAAGCTGAACCGCATTAAAGATGAAACCAAACTTCAACTGGGCGACATTCTCATTATTCCCGATCGCTTGATCGGCAATGCCCGAAGAAGCCATACCGTAAAAAAAGGCGATACGATTGCAAAAATCGCAAGTCGCTACAAAGTGAATCAGCAGGAACTTCGCAAACTGAACCATATCAATAAAAACGAAATGCTGTCGCTTGGGCAGATCCTGGCTATTCCCAACCCCCCGGGTGATGACGGCCCTTCCTTTGATACTGTCGGCCAGACTAAAAACGACGGTACCGGTTCAAAGAAAAATGATTGGGCCGGAGGAATAAAAGGCCTTGTTGTCAGCGGTCGCCATGCGGACGGCGGTATTCTGCACACCGTGATAAAGGGACAAACGCTCTCAATGATTTCACGCGCATATGTGGTGGATGAAAAAAAAATTGCTCGAAAAAACAACATCAACAAACACAACCCGCTGAAACCCGGCATGGAAATTCTTATTCCCGGCGCCAAACGACCGGTTCCGGTGCGCACAGCTCAATACAAACCCCACTCGGTGCAGTTCGTACGCATCAAAAAAACCAAACGCATGAAAATTAAACTCATTCGGCCGAACGGTATCGTCCATCCCCGCGGTCGACGGGCACTGGCGCGGCTGATGGGGTATACCCGCGTCCGTATGCATCCACGCCTGGCAGAACTGATGCAACGTGTGGCAGAGCGGTTTCCGGGAAAAGCCATTGAAATCATGTCCGGGTATCGCCCGCCGGTGCGCGGCAAGAAAAAACAATCCATGCACGCCAAGGGTAGAGCCGTCGACTTCAGAGTGAACGGGGTATCCAATGCGCTGCTGTACGAATTTATTTCCAGCCTCGATGATGTTGGCGCGGGGTTTTATCCGAATTCGCTTCATGTGCATCTGGATACGCGCGACAAAAAATATTTATGGACAGACGTATCCGGACGGGGAGAAAAGGCGAACTACGTGGAACCCGGAGAGACCGGTCACTTCTCCACGATTGCCGAGTCTATCACCGACGACGGCGACATCGTGGACAGCGATGAAACCGACGAAGAGTGAAAAATTGAAACTTTTTATTGCGTAGTACGTCCGTAACTACATGAGTAGGTTCCAGAAACGCTACATCATCGTCGGCATTATTTTCGCAACGAGTATTGCAATCCATGTAAGCGCTCAGAAAAAGCGTCCATCCGCCGGCGATCGCGTGGTGGATTTACTTACCCACATTGAAAACACATTGCAGGAAACCAAGTACCAGCATGTGACAAGAGTAAATAAACGCAAGGGTATCTATCTGTTTGATTGTTCCGGAATGGCCGCATGGGTTCTGAAACGCACCGCGCCTGCAGCGCTTCAAGCGGTTGGACGCCCCAACGATCGACGCCCGCTGGCAGTGCACTTTTATCAGAAAATCGCCCGTATCCACCCCGGAAAAAAACGCGGTCCCTGGTATCGGGTGCCCACCGCCGCTCATATTCGCCCGGGAGATGTCATCGCGTGGAAGCGCCCTCCCTGGTTTCGCTCCAGCAGCACCGGACATGTGGCATTCGCAGTAGAAGCGCCCAAAGCCAACCACGGAGAAGTGCCGGGAATTCTGGTTCGCATCGCCGATGCCAGCAAATTCAAACACGAAGCCGATTCCCGAGATGCAAGCACCACCGGCTTCGGCACCGGCGTATTGCTGTTACCCACCAACCGTAAAGGAGACCCCCTGGGCTACGGATGGATTGGCAGCCAAACCCAAAAAGACTGGGTCATCCCCGCCGATCTGGTCATCGGCCGCCCCCTGCGGTAGCAACCGTCGGGACTATTTTTCGTCTTCCATATACCCCAAGGCATCCAACTGGCTTTTCATGTCGCCGGACAATTCGCCGGTGGACGCTGTGGCACGGCCTTTTAATGCGTTTTCGTGCGCTTTTTTCAACCTGCCCATTCCCTGCTTCACCAGTTCAGCGTTGCCGGACAAGTCGTTCTGCTCTTTGGCATCGGCGGCCACGTCGTATACCTCAATCGGTTTCACGCCCCTTGGATTGTCTTCATTGGCGGAAATAATTTTCTGCAGATTGCCGTCTTTATTCTCATATCTCGCGGAGGTCAGAATATTGCCCTGATGATCTTCTTCGGCAAACACCGTATCATGCTCATTCACTCGACTTGGCAACCCCTGCATCTCTTTGGGAATTGTCAGCCCGGACTCCTGAATAATCAGCGGCGCCACGTCAACCAATTGATGCCACATATCGGTTTTCTGCCCGGCAAACGCCGCATTTTCTGAATTTTTCGCATACTTTACAATAAAAAGAATATGCAGCATCTCATCGTACAGCGTGGTGCCATGCCAGAACCCGCCGTGCTCACCGAACTCCTCGCCGTGATCAGACACCACCAGTATCAGCGTATCGTCGTACACTCCCCGCTGTTTCAAGCCCTCTATCAGCCGTCCGAACTGCGCATCCCAATATTTGATTTCACCTTTATACAGCGACTTCATCTCTTCAACCAGTTCCGTATCATTCGGGTCAGGGTTCGGATTTGCGCGGTGAGAAATACCGTACCCGTCAAACGGATGTCTGAAATATGGATCGTGTACATCCATATAGGACAAAAACATAAAAAACGGACGTGCCTTGTCGCGCTTATCAAGTCGCTCCAACGCCTTGTCTGTCACCACTTCGCCGACCACATAATAATCATCCGGATGTTCCTGTTTGCCTGCCAGTTTTGCTGTAATCTTTTTCGCAACTTCAATGAAAATCAATTTCGACTGTTCGTCGGTGGAACCGAGCGGCAGTGAGGGAGGCAAATATTTATAGTCATGAAACCCCTGATCGACTTTGAAAAACGGCGTCAGGTTGTAATTGGTGGCAAATCCGATGGTCTCATACCCGCCCGACAGCATGACCTCCGCCAGAGTGGTGATTTCTTCGGGCAACATGGATCCCTTCATCATTGCGGTGTGAGAAGACGCATATCGGCCGGTTAAAATAGTACTGACTGAAGGACGCGTCCATGATGCATTGGCGAATCCGTTATACACAACGCTGTCGCCGGCGAATCGATCTAGATTGGGCGTCAATCCTTCTTTATTCCCGTATGGCCCGGCGTAGTCGGCGCGATGAGTATCATTCATCACCAGCACCACATTCGGTGCCTTTTTGTTTTTCACCGGCTGCAGGGCTTCTCCCGCAGACGCATGCCCGCCCGCCAGCCACATCACTACCAACACAATGGTCACAACCGCATACAGCCCAACCGAAACCAGATGATTCGCGAATTTTTCCAGCTTCCCGCTGAACAGCTTGCGCAGTCCGAACGCGACCCCAACCGACAGCAGAGTCACCGCGACCACCAGCCCCAGAATGGACCCCATCATTTTCGGTGCAAACAGCCCCAGTTTCTCACCGAATACATCCCTGAACAGATAAAAATAACCGATAGCCAGTGCGAACACAGAAAACAGTATCACACCCACAAAGGTACCCAACACAATCCGCCGGGCGGCTGGCTTCGCAATCAATCTGTCCCAGATCGCCAACGCAACGCCGAAACACGCACCCAATATACCGACAAACGGTCCGTATAAAATGGACGCATACCCCGGAAGCGACACATCGATGCCGCCAATCAACCATAAACGAAGCGCATCCAATATCGCCACCGCCAGCCCCGCCAATAATCCTGCGCCGAGTCCCGTCAATCCATAGTCGAGGAACGACGCTTTCGGTCCGTTCGGCGCCGCGACGTCTTCTGCGGCTTGTTCTGCGCTGTCATCCTCATCATCGTCTTCCACATCCTGATTAATGGCATCGCGCTGCGCTTTCATTACTTCGTAATAATCAGAGCGCCGAACCAACCATACCGGTCCTCCCACCAAACTGATAATCTCGCCTACCAGGTATCCCATAAACGCGTAAATCGCCGCAATCGGCCCCAGAAAAAATACATACACGCCTTCGCGCATACCAATTCCCGCAATCGAGAGCGGCAGCACGGTGGCGCCAATCATCAAGGCCGATGTAACGAACAAATCAACATTGTTTGGCGCGGAAAAAATAGCGCGGGATGTACAGAAATACATGCCGATAGTGCACAAATGCACACCAAAGCCAATGGCCATCGCCTTCACCAGATGCAGCTTTCGCTTTTCATATGCGGCGACCGCACGAACCGCTTTATCAACCTTTTTACGAACCGGGCTGGTTTTCGGAATAAATTTATCTGTTACCCACCGGATGATTCCCGGCTTGAACAGCACCACAAAAGACGCTCCCATCATTCCCAGGAACGCCAACGCCATCATCACCAGTGCGGTGGCATTCACATGGTTCTGCGAAAAAAGGGATTTACCGAGCGGAACCGCTACCAGCAGCAATGTACCCAACACAAAAAAACCGATTAACTTTTCAACAAAGATAACCGCCAGTGAGCGTGCCACTTTTCCGGTGTAGCGTGAAATATCATATGCACGGTACCCATCCAGACCGGATGTTCCCGGGGCGAAGGAACCGATGAAACGTCCGATGAGAAACGACTGAACCAAATGTTTTAGCGGAATCTTGAACCCTTGCCCGTCGAGAAGCACTTTCCAGCGCCACACCGTACAGGCCATACCCGACCCTTTCACCACGAATGCCGCCAGAATCCAAAGAACACTGATTTGAATGCCGTCCGCCAGGATAGATGATATTTTTCCATCCGCCAGCAAATGGTGAATGATCAGTGCAACCAGGCCAGTCGAAAAAAGAACCTTGGGAATCCACAATTTTTTCTTTGGAAGCGTACTGACCAAAATGAGAAATAGACCGACCAGACTGAAAAACGCTTTTTTGGCAAACTGATTGTTCCACACGTTCTGCGCTTGTTCAAACAGTTTCCGGGCTTCCTGTGCGACTGACGTTTTGACAAAATCATTCAAAGTGGGCGGATTGGTATAAATCGAAATCGCCCGAAATCCAAAGTAAACGAATATCACTATCCCCACTGCAGCAATTGCATACCGAATCAACTGTTTTTTATTCATCTTCGCCGTTTCTCCTCCTGAAATCAGAATTCGCTCAACGAATGAGCAGTATTTGTACATTTGTATAATTTATTGGTCAGGTCAATTTTTTAACCACCCACTGATGCCAACGCGTTGTGCGCAACAAATAATTCTGGATGGTTACATGAAAAACAGTCTTTCAGCGGGCGCTGACGTTCTTGCTGACTCCGGCCAACCAGTAAAACTGAAGCCGTACGTCATCCATGATGGACTCTCCGGAAATCGAATACTCCTCGGAAAGAACCGTGGCGAGAATACCAGCCCCGAAAAAAAGCTCAATATCGCTTCGAGGCATTGGCACATTCCAGGTGGTCTCTCCACCGAAAGACAGGTCGAAATGGGTACTCGCACTGATTTCTCTCTCTACCGGCTGTTTCGAAACCAGTATAATATCCCATTGAACCACCGGCGCGATAGAAAAAATCGCGGGCCCCACGTTCATCGGAAACTTCATATGGAGTCCTACCGGGAAAGCGTACGCATAAATTCGACCGTTTTCGCCGGCGGCTTCCCGGCGCGCCAAAGCGCCAATCCGCAATGCGGGAGCGAAATGCGCTGCAAGATACAACGTTGTTCCGAGCGAAATGCCGTGCACGGTTCTGGAAGAAGGGTACGGATACGCACCCATGTACGCCGCATCCAGCCAGAATTTCCGATCCTGATGATCTATAACAGGCGGAACAAACGGCTCAGCCGTTACCTCTTCAACCTGTTGCTCCTCGTGGGGCGCCAGTAGCCGGTTGCGCGGCTTCTGTTCTACTTTTTTCGGCGGTCGATTGGCCTGCCTGGCCACCTGTGGAAACGCCAAGAGTAAATCGCTATATACAATTTCACGAATTCCGGCGGCGATATTCGTTGCCGAAGAAATTGAATGCGTGTGCTTGGGCGCTAACGCCGTTTCCCGCTTCCATCCGTCACCAACCGGAACAGAGGTCAGGGCCAGACTTTTTCCCTCCACCGCATATATGTAACATTCGTCCTCGGCCGGACAATTCCAGCTGAATACCGCCAATAAACCGGGGGCTTCCTTCCCTTTCTGGGTGGTGTACAGTGACCAGTCTGTCTGGCTCGCGGGAAAATGGGCAACAACAGTGTCAATTCGCATCCGTACGCCGATTTCATCCATACTGGGAAGCAGCAGGGTACTCACTTCCAGCATACTCGGGTCAGAATGAACGTTCTCAAGCAAAATAATACTCGGAAGCTCTTTTTCGCTATCGGTATCCTGCTCCTCCTGAGAGTGCGCACTCATTCCGGCCAGCATCGCTGTCAGTAAAATCGCCCCGAACAGGGTCGGGATATGCATTGCCGGGGCGCCCATGAGTTATATCAGCTTTTTAACGAGTGTTGTCGTTTGTCCGGCCTTGATAGTAACGCTGAAACTCTTCTTGATACCGAACCCTTCGTTCTCAACAGTGATGTTATATTTCCCTGCCTTGAGTGATTTCTTAACCAGCGGTGTGTTCTTCACGAACGTGCCGTTGATGTAAACCTTTGACCAGGGTTTTGTCTGCACAGAAAGGAACCCGGTTCCCCCACCTTCGGCAGGTCCAACGGCTGGCTGCGTCGGCCGTTTCCCGACCGGCGGGGTCACACGTTTGGGACCGACAACCGGACCGGCGTCACAGGTGACGGCGGGCATCGAAATTTTATCCGCGCCGGTCTCCAATTCGCTTCTGGACAACGGACGAACAACACTTTTCGAACCACAGGTATACTCAACCTCATACTCTTTGCCGGTCTCGACTTCGTATGTAGCCGGCGTCACACCGAGATTCACACGGTTGGCCCCTTCGAGAAGCGCCACTTTGTGCCCTTGCGGGGCCGTATTAAACGTAATTTCAACCTTGGCCAGGGTCAACTTCTTCGGAGGCAACTTGGCCTGTTTTCCTTTTTCCACATCCACTTCAAACTGCAGGTCCGCATACTTGTCTTTACTCAGTTTCACCACATGGTTGCCGGGTTCCAGATCTGAAACCGTGAGCGGTGTTTTGTCATCGACAAGTTTGCCGTCAATCTCAACGGTACAGCCGGGCGGGTCAGACTCAATATACACACCCGTTCCGCTGGCTTCTTCGAGCGCAACATTCGTAGCAAGCGTTTTTCCCGCACGAACGTCAAAAATCAGTTCTTTTTCGGCAAACCCATCGCGGTTAATGATGAAAGTATGCTGACCGGGGCTCAATCCCTCAATCAACAGCGGTGACACATTCTGAGGAACCTTCTGAGATCCGTCCACCACCACCGACAGCTCGTCCCCAGGAGTAATATTCAATTCAATCGAACCGGTACTCGGAGCCAGGGCAACTTTGAAAATCGCGATAACGGCAATCACCGCGACAATCACACCAACCGCGACCCCGATAATCAGCGACTTGGTCTTATTCTTCGCTTTCCGCGCAGGGTTTGCCGCAAGCGGCTCATCAATACGCGTCGGCGCGGCCGGTCCCATCGGACGGACACCGGGAGGTGACATCACCGGCTGAGGTGCGCCCATCGGCTGTCCCTGAAGAGGACGCGCCCCCCCCATCGGGCCTGCTGCGCCCATTGCCGGTCCGGTTGGCCCAACCGACGGAGACGGCACGCCCATCGGTTTCGCAGCAGCTGCGGCAGCCATTTGCGCAGCCGTATCTTTCGTGTAGATGTTCGTCGGTTCCTCGTCATCGTCCCATTCCATCGCCAATCCGGAATCCCCTTGCGGACCACTCACTTTTGACGGCGCGGGCACAGAGACAGCCGGACTAGGCGTAGGCGGCGCAGTCGGTTTCGGCGGTTCAGGCTTCGGTGATGGAGGCGGCACAGATGGCTTGGGTGGCGCCGGCGCTTGCGCTTGTGCCGCGGGCATACCCAACATGGTTTTTTTCGCTGCCGGCGGTACCGCAGATACTCTCGGCGGTGCAGGGGGAGCTGCCGGACCACCGCCGCCCGGGGTCGGAGGTGGCGGAACCATACCGCCCGGCTTCGGCGGAGCCGGAGGAGGAATGGTTCCCCCTCCCAACGTCGGCCTTGGAACAGCCGGCGGCGCACTCACCCGAGGAGGTGGCGGAGCCGCATTGGAACTGGAACCGCTTCTGGACGCTCTCGGAGGAGGCGGAACAGATGATTTCAGCAGGTTGTCATCAAACTCTTCGCTGGCGGCCGCATTCTTCTCAATATCTTCTCTGAACACTTCCTGCTGGAACGCGGCCAGATCTTTTCTGGAGAAGAAACTACCGGAAGTATACATATAACTCTGCAGGTCATCATGCAGATCCATCGCACTCTGATAACGATCCTCGACCTCTTTGCTCAACGCCTTTAAAACAATTTTTTCCAGTTCCTGCGGAATCCGTTTATTGAAAGAAGATGGCGGCACGATATCGACGTTCCGCACTTTTTCCAATGTGGAAAAATCGGATTCGCCGATAAACAACCGTTCGCCGGTCAACAATTCCCACAGACAGATTCCCACCGCAAATATGTCTGAACGGCGATCCAGAGACATGCCGCGAACCTGTTCCGGAGACATGTATCCGAATTTTCCCTTCAATATTCCAGCCTGTGTCTTGCCGGCTTTTCCAGCGGCTTTGGCGATACCGAAATCAATTACTTTCACCTGACCGTCATAAGAAATAAGAACATTTTGCGGCGATACATCACGATGAACCAAATTTAAATCCCGACCGGCACTGTCTTTTTTGTTGTGCGCATAGTCAAGTCCCTCGCACATTTTCATAATCATGTAGACTGCCATCGGGAAAGGAACGGTCTGACCCTTTTTGCGCATGCGATCGAAAATGGCACGCAAATCCTTGCCTTCGATATATTCCATTGCGATAAAATAGGAGTCTCCCACCTTACCCAAATCGAAAATCTGCGCAATATTCGCGTGAGTCAGCTGCACCGCAATTTTCGCCTCATCGATGAACATGGTAATGAATTCTTCGTCTTCAGCGATGCTGGGCAGGATTCGTTTTACAGCAAGAAGTCGTTCAAAGCCTTCAACGCCAAAAGCTTTGGCCTTGAAAACCTCAGCCATTCCGCCGACACTGATTCGGTCCAACAAGTAATATTTCCCAAAAGGAACAGGCATTTTCACAGGATCACTCCACTTGTTTAATGATAATGTTTGTAAAAATCGGTAAATAAGTCATAAATTAAATTTTTGACCTGAATTTTGCGGTGAAAATATCTCACGAGCCGTTGTCTAAGTCAACATTCTAAAATATAGTTGTTAACTATGTTAAAGCGTATATTACACAAATATTAAAAACCAGTTTTTCCCCATTTTCATTCAAATCAGCTGAATCGACATATTAATCGAAACCAACAGTTGAACTTTGTCCGCCGGATTGCTATCAAATTACTATAAATAATACATGCAACAATCGGTACTTCCGCCTTGGCGTGGAAATGAACGTTGTACCTGAGGGTTGCAGATTTCGGTATGGAACAATGTGCCGCCTTGTCACAATATGCAGCGGTACATCCGGCAAAAGGGCATTCAATGCAAACCTCAACCAAACCCCAATGGATTCGTATTATTTCAATGCTGCTGATTATTTCTGTTTCGCTATCCGCGACAGCAGCGCCGAAAAAAGAGAAGAAGAAAAAGCAGGAAAAAACCGCCCAAACGAAACCCGCCGAACAGGATGCAGAATATCTCGCACTGATTGCTGACTTGAAAAGCGCCGATCCCGAAAAAATTATTTTCGCAGTTCAGATGCTTGGTGCCACAGGAAATCCAGATGCGGCCACTCACCTGATTGCGCTGCTGAAAACGGGGCCTCGAAACGATATCACCAACATGGCAATCGAAACGCTTGGAGCGTTGGCGAACGAAGATTCTATCGATACACTGCTGCAGTATCTGAATCATCGTCGTTCAGATGCTCGAGTTGCCGCAATTTTCGCGCTCGAAGGTTTTTCATCCCCGAAAATCAAATCGGCGTTGGAGCTGAAACTGCGTGATTCTGACCCTCAGGTCCGTTCCAATGCGGCATTGGCATTAAGCACGAAAGGCGATGCTGAATCCGTACCGTTGTTGTTTCTTGCATTTGACCGCGGTGTGAACGATGCCGCAGTTACCATCGGAAAGTTGGGTAACGCCAAGGATGCGATTCGACTGACGGAATACCTGGGAAGACTGGATGTCACGTTGTTGCTTCCGGGGTTTAAGGAATTCATTCTCGGAGCCAATATTGACGAAGGAACCAAACTTGAAATTTTAAACATTTTATTTGATTTGGCCGGTCCGGATGTTCGCCAGTTTGCAGTACAGATTCGAGCTAAATTAAACGCCGAGAATCCCAATATAGACGCAGCCGAAAACGCCATAATGAGAATGCTCAACAAAATGATAAATCAGATTGCCCAGGAATAACGTGAAAGGAAACACCGAAATGAAAACCCAAATGACACGAAAGTTTATCGTTCCGTTTTTTCTTTCTGCGGCAGTCATTTTTTGCTTCGGCGCAACGGGAGAAATATGCGGACCCTTATTTGAAACCACTGCAGACGCATTCGAAGCGCGTTTTCCGGAAAATAAAGCCGACGATTTGAAGAAGGTTACTTCAAAAATTAAAAAGGGTGATATGCTCTCCATCACCAACAAGACCGGTCATCCAATTATTATTATGACCACCGCAAAACCGAAAGCCGGATTGCTGGCGTGGGACATCAGTACACAGAAAATACTCTGGCAGATTGAGACCCCGGTCAATTCTCCAATTGTTCTCAAAAACAACACGGTTCTGCTTCAAACCGGAATCAACATCGCCGCATATGATGCGGATAGCGGAACCGAACGATGGCGATTCCCAGTTGAAGAGGGCTGGTCCTACTACGGTGCAGATATTTCTAAAGACACCGTCGTTCTCTCGATGGGAATCGGAAGTTCCAACGACGGAGAGTATGCCAACGGTAGGCTTATGGCGGTTCGATTATCCGACGGCAAACAGCTGTGGCAGAATCTTACCGGCAATGGATTATTGGGGAAACCGGCGACCAAAGGAAAATATGTTTTTGTCCCCTGGAAGAAAAAACAGATCGCTGTTATCCAACTTGATACGGGTGAAGAAGTCAGCCGTATTCGGGCAGATGACTATACTATTAATTTCGTGCAATCCACCGCACAAGGAGTCTTCTACGGAACAAACGCCACAGAAAAACATGTCGCGTCCCTGTTTCGTTTAGACCAGAAATCCACCACCGGAAAACGCGTAGAGTCAAACACATTTACACCGCAAATTTCCCCCGTGCCGAACGCACCCGGATTCGCAGCAGACACATTTAACAAACCATCCATTGAATTATCCACGTCTGATCGCATTCGATTCTACTGGCTGGCGAAAAAAAGTAATGTACCATTTCAATTTTACGGAAACGTATACTACCTCCACTATTGGCGCTATATCATCGCATTCGATGCAGATACTCATCAGGTTCGCTGGACGTATATGTCCGACGAAGACCTCCACACGCTGCATGCGGTAAAAGACGGTATTTTTGCAATCACCACTTCCGGCACACTGCAATATGCCGACGCGAAAACCGGAAAAACCGACTGGGTACAAGCATCTGGAATTACGCCCACCAGCGTGGCGTTCGACATTCAGGGGTACACTCCGAAAGTCAAATTGTCGGGAGAAACGCCCAATCCCCGCAAAGGATTGAAGCGCATGATTATTGACAAAGACACGCGCATGTTACCGATTCGTATATATGCAACAGAATTGCTCTCCGACATAGACGACTCCAATATCACAGGCGACCTGCTGCAGCTTTATGCGGATGCCACGCTACCGGCAGCGCTTCAGAAAAAAATTGTCGAAAAACTCGCTGAACGGGAAACCGGCGCGGAAGCACTCATCGCGTCACTTGATGTTCATTACGATTTCCTGAATCAAACATCGGCCCCACCGATGAGTGTAATCGCACCCGCGCTCGCGAATATGGGTGCACAAAAAGCGCTGAATGGGCTTCTCAGCCAACTGCTCAATTATGAAACACCTACCCAAAACATTGAGGCAATAGCGTCATCTGTGTTGAAACTGGGTAATGAAACGGTTGTCACGCCGCTGTTTGAATTTATCACCCTGTACCATGCGGACTCGTCTTTTATCGGAAACGAAAGTGGGCTGGCAAGAATTTGCGAAGTCGTTCTCAAATTCGGCGGAGCATCGTACAAACCAAAAATCGCAGAAATACGTGATGAACCACAAACATTGCCCGAACTAAAAAAACAGCTGCTGACTATTCTCGATCCAAACGCAGACCAAAAAGCGATGGCCGCTGCAATTAAAAAAGCACAGGAAGCGGAAATCGCACGACAAAAAGCACTCGAATTGAAAGCGGCGCAGGAAATTGCCAACCGACCGTACTATCTGACACGCGATCAGATATCAAAAACAATTGCGCGAAATGCGCACCTTTTACGCCCCTGCATTAAAAACGCGTTGGAAAAGAGACTCAGTCTGACTCAGGTCCGAATGAAATTTTCAATCACTGGCGAAACCGGAAAGCCAAGCGGGTTGCAGGTACTTCCCCCAGATATTCCGGGGCTGCAACAATGCCTTTCTGATGCGTTGACCGAAATCGAGTTCCCGAAATTCAAAAACCTTCGCCAAAGTGCAAGCCACACCATTCGCATCACCGGTGTCAAACGTCCCAAGCCAGATGAATTTGAATAATCATCCAACCGCCCAACCATAATTTTCAAAAATTACTCTGTGAATATTTTTCCGGGATTCAATAATCCGCTGGGGTCCAATGCACGTTTAATCGCCTGCTGCACACCGATTAAGTTTGCCGATTGCTCAAGCGGAAGATACGGTTTCTTTGAAAGCCCTACGCCATGCTCGCCGGTAATCGTTCCCCGTAACGAAAGCGTTAGTTCGAAAATATCGCGAACCACCGCAGACGGTTCAAACCCATCGTCATCCCACAATACATTTACGTGATAATTTCCGTCACCTGCGTGTCCATACGAGGGAACCGATACGCCATAATGCTTGGAAATTTTCTTCAACCCGGCAAGCAGACGCGGTGCTTCTGAACGCGGTACAACAATATCCTCTGAAACCTTGTGCTTCGCAGTTTCTGCTAGTGCGTCTGACATGACTCTTCTTGCAGCCCACAGCTTTTCACGATCACCACCGTGCTTCGCAACGAATATCTCTTCAGCGCCGGAGTTCTCACACAATTCGGCCAATTGCAGAACCTCACGCTCCACGTGCATTTCGCTGTTTCCGTCAATTTCAGCAAGAATCAGCGCGTGCGTCGATTTAGACACACCGGCAATTCCCTTCTGGCGCAACACATCTACAACAACGCCATCCATAAACTCCAACACACGCGGAACCAACCCGCCGGCAACAATTTTCGCAATCGCCATTCCCGCAGCCTCTTCGCTCGGCATCGGTATCAACAATGTGGATAGTTCTGTCGGCGTTCGCACCAGCTTCAATGTAATTTCAGTGAATACACCAAGTGTACCCTCAGACCCAACCATCAGTGCGGTGACATCATAGCCGGCTACACCTTTGACTGTGCGTTTTCCTGGAGAAATCAACTCTCCCCCCATTAACGCCGCTCGCACACCGAGAACGTATTCCCGTGTCACACCATATTTAAATGCGCGCGGTCCTCCGGCGTTGTGGGCAACGTTCCCCCCCAACGTACAACTTTCAAGACTGTTCGGATCGGGCGGATAAAAGAGCCCCTCCGACTCCATTTGCGCCTGAAACTCTCCCGTAATCACGCCCGGCTGCACTACCGCCAACAGATTTTCTTTATCGATTTCAACGATACTTTTCAGCCGAGTCGTGTCCAATACAACCCCCCCGTAAAACGGAATCGCCCCACCGGACTTTCCGGTTCCCGCACCCCTGGGAACCACAGGAACCCCGTATTCAGAAGCCAAACGCAACACCGCAGCAATTTCCTGTTCATTCCGTGCCCGTACGGCCAAATGTGGAAACACACCCTCACAATGCGATTTATCTGTCGCATACTGTTCCAGAATATCCGGATCATCGATAACACGACTGTCGCCAATGGTGCGCTGTAGCCGGAGGGCAAACTGTTCACAGGCCTGAGTAATTTTGCTTCGCTCAAACATAATTGTTCCTGTAATCACCTTTTCTTCGCAGAACAAGCGTCTGCCCATTCCGCCATCATTTTGAAATGGTGTACCAAGTCATTCAAAAAGAACAGCAACAATAAAATGATTGAGTCTAAAAGCAATAACCGATTAGCCCCAAGGATCGGCGTAGTCGATTTTGCGTCTGGGCTTTTTGGAGGGTTTGGTTTCTGCCGCCGGAGTTTCCTCTTTTACAGCCGGAGTGGTCTCTTTTTTCGCACGGTGAGGACGACGTTTTTTCGTTGCCTTTTGATCATCGGCGTTTTCTTCGACGACCTCATGTTCAAGTTCGTACGACAATGAAAGATCTTTGTCGAAAACCACCATTTCCGAAACACCTTGATATCCCGGTGCGGAGACCACAATAGAACGATTCACTTTGCTTTTTACAAAGTAACCGGAATACGGGTTTCCGACAGTGGCGCCGTCAATGGTAATCACCGCATCAGCTGGCTCGGCCTTCACAGTCAGCTCAATTTGATTTTCCTGCTTCATCTCTTTGGGCTTTTCTGTGGGTTCCGGTTGTGCAACGACGGGTTTGGGCGGTTCAGCCACTTTTTCCGCCGGCTGCTCATCGCCCCCACCGCTCATCACAGCAACAATTCCGATGACAGCGGCAAGCACGACCGCCGCGGCCGCTCCGAGCAACAACGGTAATTTACTTTTTCGAGTAGAAATACCGCTCTGGGTCATTTCCAGCGGTGTCGCGGTCATTGTTTGTGTGCGCCTGACAGCCGCTGTTCGGTGTGTGACAATATTTAACGCACCGGTCGATTCCGCCATTCCGGGAACATAATTCACCAAACGAGACTTAAATTCGTCACAATCGACAAAACGCTCCTCCGGATCACGCGCCATTGCGATTTTAATCGTATCGGCTATATCTTCAGGCAAATCCGGATTCAACGTTTCCGGCAGCGGCGGATCTTCCGTGAGAATTTTTATCAACAGCGCATTATAATTTGGTGCGTCGAACGGAAGATGCCCGGTAAGCATCTGATACATAATCACGCCCATGGCATAAATGTCTGAACGAGGTGTTAAATTCTGTTCCCCCCGTGCCTGCTCCGGAGACATATAGTGAGGTGTTCCGAGAACCGTTCCCGTTTGGGTCAGCGCTTTTTGCCCATCGGTTTCCAGCTCTTTGAACTTGGAAATACCGAAATCGAGCAGTTTCACATAGTCGGGATTCGAAGATTTGCTGATGAGAAAAATATTTTCGGGTTTTAAATCTCGGTGAATGATGTGCGCATCGTGCGCCGCCTGGAGCGCAGAAAGCGCCTGGATCATAATGTGAGCGGTCCGTTCGACACTTTGCACACCCTCCTGCTCCAAAACCCCTTTTACATCCGTCCCCTCCAGATACTCCATAACAATGTACGGTGCATCATCCTCAGTCGTTCCCATGTCGGTGATTTCGATTATATTTTCGTGCCCGATTTTCGCGGCCGCCTGTGCCTCACGCTGAAACCGGGTGACAACCTCATCATTGTTTGCGTATTGAGGATGAAGGAACTTTACGGCCAAACGTCGATTGATCAACCTATGCTGTGCTTCATAAACAGCCCCCATGCCGCCTTCACCCAATAAAGATACGAGCTCATACTTGTTGTCTAATACTGTTCCGACCCGCTCGCCTTGACTCATTTTTACACTCTTCTACCCAAGTTCAATTCCATTCGGTGACCGTGCCCTATGCCAAGCCACCTCTATATTAATACGTACCAAATACACGAGTATTTAGCTCATTATATAATAAAAATGTACTTTATTAGCAAATTTATGAGAAATTACACAAATACTAAAAAGAAAACTAGTTATTTACAGCCTGAGCGTTTTCCCTGTGCACCAAATTCACAGAAATCATTTTTGACACACCCGGCTCCTGCATCGTAACACCATACAATGCGTCTGCGCCTTCCATGGTAATTTTGGAGTGTGTGATGATCACAAACTGACTCCGATCAGTCATCTCTCGAACCATATCAATAAATCGCCCGACGTTTGCATCATCCAACGGCGCATCCACCTCATCGAGCAGACAGAACGGACTTGGTCGCTGCATGAAAATAGCAAACAACAAACTAACTGCGGTAAGCGCTTTTTCGCCACCACTCATCAACTCAATGGCGCGCAACTTTTTGCCGGGGGGAGATGCAATGATATCCACCCCGGTGGCCAGTAAATCATCCGGCTCGGTAAGCTTCAAACAAGCATGACCACCCTTAAATAATCTTGGGAAAATCTCTTGGAATTTCTCGTTGACCACATCGAACGTCTCTTTAAACATTCGTTTGGAATCTTTGTCCATTTTCGAAATCGCCGACTCAAGGTCCTCCAGCGCCTGTTCCACATCCGCCCGCTGCTCCACTTTTTCTGAATAGCGCTCCTGCATTTCAGCATATTCCTCAATCGCTGTGGGATTGATCGACCCCATTCTCGCGATAAGTCCTTTCAATTCATTCACACGCTCGAACACTTCACGTCCCGGCAACGGACGCCAATGATAGTCGCCGAGTATTCTCGTCAAGTCCACGTCGTGTTTGTCGCGTACGTTCGAAAGAAGATACGCAACATCTGATTCCGCTTTCTGCATCGCCATCTGCAAATCGGTAACCTTCTGCTGTGCAGTTTCTATTCGGCCGCGCTGCTCTTTAAATAAAATCGATGCTTCAGTGAGAACCTGCGATCTTTCATCAAGAATACGTGCGTGCGCTTCCACATCTTTGCTCAGTGCATCGATCAAATCCAAACTGTTCGACAGCAATTCCTTGGCGCCCACAATCTCTCCTGCAATCTTTCCGATTTCCGCAGCGATAGATACTTTTCGTCTCGAAATTCGCTCCAGCTGAGATTGTACTTCTTCCTCGATAATCACGATTTGTTGCGAGCGCTCCACCGCAGATTCATGTTGCTGGCGAAACTTGGCTTCTCGAATTTTAGCATCTGTTACTTCCGCCGCCAAACGATCTGCTTCGTCTCGACACGCAGCGATCATTTCAGATTGCTCTTCAATAATTCGCTGAAGAGAATCAATTTCGCGTGTTGCTTCTTCCATTTCAGCCGATACACGCTGCCGATCGTTGTGCATCTTTTCCAGCTGCTCCGATTGGTTAGCAAAATCGCGATCAAGTGTGGCGTTCCGCGCAACGGCGTTTTCCAAATCATCAAGTGCACGTGCTTTGTCTTTATCTACCTCAGAAAGCACAAATTCGGTACGTTGCGCTTCAAGACGAGCTCGCTCCGAACTTTCCTGGCGTCGTATCATTTCCTCTTTTAATGTTTCGAAACGCATCTCGAGCTCTTCGTGCAAAGTTGTCAGCGTCGCAACCGCAGTCTCCAATTCGCGAATTTCACGTTTCTGCTCCAACAAATCCGCTCCCGGGGTCCCGGCCCGCCCGCCGCTCTGAATCCCTCTGGCATCGAGATATTGTCCATCATGCGTCACAAATGCGGCTTTGCCCTTGTATGCATTCCACAAACGTACCGCGGCGTCCTCATTTTCAACCACAAAAACACCGGACAAAATATTTTCAACCGCCCCACGAACTTGCGAATCAACGGTTACAAAATCAAGCAGACGCCCGATAACCGCGTTATCGTCGAAAATCGAAATCGCTTCGTGCGAAAGCACATCCGCGTTTGAGGGCAACGCTATCACGCGTCCCAAGTCGCGCTCTTTCAACCATGAAAGCAATTCAAATCCTGCCTGATGATTGTCGGTGACCAGCGCCTGCAACTTGTCGGCGAGAACAACAGCCAATGCCAATTCGTACTCTTTGGGGCACTGAATATAATCGACGAGCATACCCGAAAACAAATGCTGTGCCTCAGCGCTCAGCGCGTCGACCGCTTGCTTCACCGCGTTGTCGTGACGCCCCATGCTTTCGTTCACTTGATTCAGCGACTCCAAACGCGAGGACTTTGTGGTCAATTCTTCTTTAACCCGCATCCTCTCTTCATCGCAAAGCTGTACCTGCTCGCGTAAACTCTCATACGCCTCACCTTCTTCGCGGGCAGTTTTCTTCAAAGAATCCAATTGAGTCTGAGTAGCTGAAAACTTATCTTCAAAACTCCTGGTCAGCGCGGTCAATCCCTCAATCTGCTCTGACAACGTACGGCGCTCACTACGTGTTACTTCAATACGCGACTCTGCTTCTTCGATACGGTGATGATAGCTGTCATACGCACTCTGCGATGCTGCAATGCGTGCACGACAACGGCTCATCCGATCGCGTTTCTCGTCAAACTCCCTACCCAATTCGCTCAAACGCTGCCTGGCATCGTCCGCTCTGCGCTCCACGTCCTCCCGCCCTGTCGCCATGGAATGAAAATCCGTCTGCAACGCACCAAGCCGCTGCTCCAGAACTTTGCGCTCTTCTTCGTTTGAAGCCAAACGAGCATCAGACTCCAACTGCTGCTCCAACAATGCGGCCTCTTCTCGTTTTATGCGATGCAATGCGTCTTCAAGATGTCGAATTTCCGATTCCAGCACAGAAATTTCGTTGTTTGCATCCTGAGCCTTTTTCTTGGAGTGCTCTAAATCATTCCGAGCATTCGCTTCTTCAATGCGAAGCCCTTCTATCCTTGCTTCGGCTGCTTCAAAGGTGTTTCGCAGCGTATCGTATTCCTCACGGGCGGCCCCCAGAGCCAGACTCGCCGTTTTGCCGGCGGCCAACAGTTCGAGATATTTGTGACTGTTGACGTACAGTTCGGCATCCCGTTGTTCTTCTGCGTACAGATTATAACGCTCCGCTTTACGCGCCTGCCGCTTCAGGTTCTCCAGGCTGCGACTCATCTCCTGCACAACGTCTTTTATTCTCAACAAATTCTGACGAGTCAAGTCCATCTTTCGCTGCGCGGTCTGACGTGCCTTCTTAAATCGTGTGATCCCCGCGGCCTCTTCAATCATTGCGCGGCGGTCTTCAGATCTCGAACTCACGATCAGGCCAATCCGACCCTGTTCGATAATAGAATAGGCCCGAGCGCCGCCACCTGTTCCCATGAACAATTCGGTCACGTCCTTCAAACGACACGGATTCTTATTGATCAGATATTCACTCGAACCGTCCCGATGCAACCGACGGGTAATCGCGATCTCCGGATAATCCTCATATAAAGGATGAGAAAGACCATCAGTGTTATCAAAAGTGATCGTCACTTCGGCCATGGACTGAGGGCCGCGGTTCTCGCTCCCGTTAAAAATAACGTCCCCCATTCCCTTTCCGCGCAAATTCTTGGCGGATTGCTCACCCAGCGCCCATCGGATTGCGTCTACGATGTTACTTTTCCCGCAGCCGTTCGGACCAACCACAGCGGTGAGAGAATTATCGAACAATACCTTGGTACGATCACAAAATGATTTAAAACCAGATACGTCTAAACTTTTAATCTTCATATTCTCAAATCCCCAGCCAAAGAAAGATCTCCTGATCTCCCCCGGATCTTTTTCAATTCATCAGGCCGCACAATGTAGCAAAGCCCCGTCAATACTACAATACCTTTATTGTCACATGTGCTCACTGCACTACATGCATGGTCACAGATGTATTGCAATATAGATGTATGGTATACTTGAAAAGATCAAAAGATCCACCCAAAAGATCTCTTTCGCGTTTTTTCCGATCTGCACAATTCAAAAAGATCCCGGCACCGCCGAAAAAGCGAATTTTTCAACCATCCAGCGATATTTCAAATAGAGTTTACAGAGGAATGAAAGAGGCTGTTCACCGAAACCTCCTACCCCTCCCCCTTTTTCAAGGGGGGAGAAGGCATTTCACGCTCTCACCCGATCTCAAAACCGGCGGTTCGATCACGGATGAACGGCGGAACATTCAAGGAATCTTTTTTGGCCCTAGATTACCTAAAAGGTCCCAACCAAGCGTGTCGTTTATTTTCAAACTTTATGTATTGCCAAACCTCATTCTGTCCGGCATTACTCTTTTATCGATAGCTGAATTTTCAGCTATTTGGCGATGTATTATGCAAAAAAGATACCATTTTGCACTAATCCAGTATTTCTCTACATTTTTGTCTTGAGAGACCGATATACGTCACGCAAAAAAATGCAATAATGTATTTTTTATTCAAAAAAAGTACATTTTTGTTATCGTATTTCCAAAAAGTACATTGTCGTTTGGGAAACTTGACTTCCGACTCCGCCGACGATAAAAATTTTGCCATGACGATTTTACCGCATCTGAACCCTCAGGATCCGAGCTTTCCCGGAGACGCTTCTCCTCAACCACCGTTCGGAATCGTCGATTCGCTTCGTTCCATCGGCGTATGGACTATCGGCGCACCGCATCTTGCGTTCTGGGCGGCACTTGTAACTGCTGTATCAAAAGTTTCAGACACAAAAAAAATAGATCGCGCCATCAAATTCATGAGCCGAGCGGTCCCTAAACTCGCCGGAGTCGACGTGACAGTAAAAGGGCTGGAGCGATTTGACCACAGCAAAACGTATGTATATGTCGTGAATCACGTGAATATTTTTGACATGTTCGCCATCTATCAGGCCATCCCGCAGTACACGCGCTCGCTGGAGCATGTCAGCCATTTTTCTTGGCCGCTAATCGGTCCCTTTATTACCGCTGCCGGGCAGATTCCGGTGGATCCACAAGATAAAAAATTAACTGCCCGAGGATTGAAAAGGGCGTTGGCAATGCTGAAAAACGGTGAATCCCTTGTGGTTCTGCCGGAAGGCGAGCGAACCTTAGACGGAACCGTAGGCACGTTCTATCCGGGCGCATTCAGGCTTGCGATTCAGGCCAACGTTCCAGTCGTTCCGATGGCGATTCACGGTGGCAGAACGGTTTCCAGACGAGGAGATTGGCGCGTACGCCCCGGCCGAATGACTGTATCGTTCGGCAATCCGGTTCCCACCGAGGGAATGACCATCCGAGATTCGGCGGCACTGGCTCAAACATGTAAAGAATGCATTATTTCTCTGTTGCAAACCGAAAATCGGACCCTGTAGCCCCACCACCTTTTTCAAGCCAACACTAAACAATGAAAAAAGATACTATTTTGTGCCTAGACCGGTTCGGATTTTGAATGATTGTAATTGTGCGCAGCAATTGCGGCCTTCAGCAAGGCGGACGATGAAGGCAGTGTGACCACTGTCGAGGAGGACAACGCCGCGGAAGAACGTGAGGGCAAGCAGAAAACGATCAGTCGAATTCCGAATCGGTCTAAAACCCGCAATAGCGAATCACTGTTGCCAACAGCATATCCAGACCTTTTTTATCAGTGGCGCTTGTTCCTATCACACGAATCCCCGTATCTTTTTGCAGCTTGTTCAATACGGCTTTCTGCTGGCTGTTTTTCACCCTGTCCAATTTGGTCGCCACCAGCACCACTGGAATACCGACTTCATCCAAGAAAGAAATCAACTGGAGTTCTTCCTGCTCCGGGCCGCGCCGAACATCGACCAAAATCACCACCAGATGCAATGTTTGACGGCTCTCCAAGTATTCATGCATAAAATCCGCCCACGCATCTTTCGCATCGCGAGACACTTTTGCATATCCATAGCCCGGCAAATCCACCAGATACAATCTGGCATCTGAACTCAATCGGGTTTCAACATGAACAATAGTTCTGGTGCGACCCGGCGTTGAACTCACTTTAAACAGACCTTTTCTGCCGCTCAACGCATTCAGCAGACTCGATTTTCCCACATTTGATCTGCCCGCAAATGCCACTTCGGGATGGGTGGGTTCCGGTAACGCGTCTATACGACCGGTAGAACTGACCAATTTTGTTTCTACAATTCGAATCACTTGCGTACCCTTCTCAGCACAGCCCGAAACAACTCCAGGAATTCAGACACGCGAAACACGTACGCGCTCGCCGCATATACCAGAACTCCGGCAACAACGCAAAGACCGAGAACCCCGATATTGAAAAAATTGTTTCCACCGGCTGCCCAATCACCGAACCTGCTGACCCCATATACTGCCCCGCCCATTGGAACGGTTGCAGCCAGAATTCTCAACCAACTTGTCAACAATCTCTTTATTCCCATACGCCCAATCAGAACCCGAAGGATGACAAACAGACCTATTCCCTGAACGGTTGCCGCCAAAGAAAGCGACATGCACAACCCTTGATGCCCGTAGATGTCTTTCAGTAAAAAAGCCGCAACCGTATACACCGCAATCATCACCACCAGCATCACAACCGGTATTTTCACTTTTTCAAGCGCGTAAAAGAAAGGAACAGTCTGTCGCAGCAACGCTACCGAACACATTCCGGCAGCCAACCAGCGCAGCGCCCCGGCCGTTTCCAGAACATCGTGGTGACTAAACAATCCCCGTTGATACATAATTGTAACAAGCGGTTCCGCCAGGATAATAATCGCAACCATAGCCGGAGTCGACACCAGTAGTGCCAGTCGAAATGCGTGACTCCAGACCTGTTTTGCTTCCTCAATTTTATTTTTACCGACCAGGCCGGCGAGACTCGGAAGGGCTGCGGTAGAAATCGCCATTACCAACACCGCCAGGGGAAGTTCAAACAATCGCTGTGCAAATGTGATGTAGGTGACGGATCCTTCCTTCAGGGTCGACGCCAATGCGGTTGCTTCAATGTTCCACAACTGATATGCCGCCGCACCAAATACCATTGGTCCTGTTAATCTCAATACCCTGCGAAGATGGGGGTTCATCAATGAAACCTGGGGAAAAACCAATAATTTCAGTTGCTTTAAAGATGGTAACTGGGCAATCATCTGAGCGATACCACCGATCAGTACACCGACCGCCAATGAAAAAATCGGATGAACTCCAATCGACGGCATCGTTCCGGAAATTCCCACCGCACAACCGATAATCGACACATTTAGAAGAACCGGCGCAAACGCGGGAGCGAAAAATTTCCCGGCGGAATTCAACAGGCCCATGGCAATTGCGGTCAGACTGATGAAGAAAATATATGGAAACATCGTTCGCGTCAGCGATACGGCCAAAGCAAATTTCTCAGGATTGTCGACAAACCCGTTTCCCGCGCCAAGTGTCAGCCAATACGCTCCGGCGACACCCGCAACGGTTAAAACTGTTAAAAACAACAAGCCGAATCCATACACTGATGCAACAAATTCCCGGGACTGTCGCAAGTCGTCCTGTTGCCACAATTTTGTGAACACGGTGGTCAGGGAAATTGAAAACGAACCTTCGGCAGTGAGACGGCGAAACGAGTTGGGAAGCATAAATGCCACCTGGTATGCATCAATCGCTTCTTTCGGAAAATACGCGGCAATCACCGACTCCCGCACCAAACCCAACACGCGGGAAGACATAGTGCCTGCGCCGACAATGCCGGCTCTTCTGGTTACCGTTTTTCCGGAATCATTCATCAACTCGAACAATACTTCTTAGCGCAATTTTATCAAAGAAAACGGCTAATTTCAGATTTCGTCATCCCGTGCGCCGAGAACAATGGCCCGACGGGTGACACGATCATCATACCAGGTGGCTTTGTATCCGCGCCACCATTTCCAGGGGCGTTCCGTCTTCAGTCGCTCTGAGCGATACTTGAATTGCTCCGCACATATTTCAAGCCCCTTCACCGAATCCATCATTTCTCTTCGTGTGCCATCGTAAAACCGCGTGAGCAACTGACAATAGCCCACATCCACACCGGTTGTCTCAAACCACCACTGCGCACGACGGCTGTTCATTGCATCGAGTAATTCACGCTCGCCGTAGGAAATGGACCGTTTACGCGGCTTGAGCAGCTTTTTGTTAATCGCCCATTTCCGAAAATGATACCCCACCGCGCAACGGTCAAACGAAGATTCATGAGCGATGGTTGCAGCCAGGCCCCAGACATTGATTTGGACACCGTCGTCAGAAAACCGTTCAGCTGCCTTCACCAAATGGTACGCCAGCAAAATCGCTTTATCTTCAGTTTCCGGGCCAGTCGGTGTATATTGTCCACATTCCCACCATCCGTGTTCCCGTCGGGTTTTCCATTCGTGAATACCGCGAGCAAGCCGGGTAATCAAAGTTACCTGCTCATCGCTCGGGACAAACAGTTCGGCATAGTCATCCAATGCGGTCATCGGCAACGGGTCCCCATACGGTTCCTGTACACTGCAGACTTCGAAATCTTCGGCGTTCGCAAGCGCCCGCAGGGGCATCGCAAAACACAACAACACAACCAGATAAATCATAATTTTCCGAAATTCAAAGTAAGTACTATTTTTTTCTTCCATCAGTTTCCTCATCAACATTTTTTGGGAAATTTTCTTCAAACTGCATTCGGGCTTGAAACGGACGGACCGGTAGACATTTTGATTGTGATGACCGGACCATAATTTAATTTCTCCTGAAGCGTATCGGTCATTTTCTGATGCCTCATACTTTTCTGCTCCTAATTCAAAATTCCATATATTTTGCTGGAGACGGGAGAACATACAACGTTTTGGAGTTTTGGCAAGTGAACAATGAACATAAAAATCGCAAACGAAAACAAATACGAATATTACTCGTGGCGGCCGTATTTTGAAAACGCATTCTCCGGCGCCGAAATGCCCCGGCCACCAGACTCACAAATTTTAAGTAACTTTTCAAAACCACAGTGTGATAATAAAAATCGCCACATGCTCCGCACTTCTCACACATAGCAGGCTGGGGTACTTGCAAATTAAGGTCGAAAACGTAACGAAAAACGTCTTTTCGTTAGATTTTCTCATAAAAAAAAAATAGAACTTTACTCTATTATACATAAGTAAATTTTTATGCATGAAAGAAATGAGGCGGGTTAAAATGAGATATCAAAAAAACATTTTTATCGCAATCTGTGCTTATCTGTTATTGATGGCACCGTTGAGCGGATGCTCGGAAAGCGATCCGACATCATCGGTAATCGATCCGAACGGCACCGACCCCGGCAGCGACGGAGACTCAGATGGTGATTCAGACGGTGACAGTGACGGTGATTCCGATTCGGACAGCGACGGTGATTCGGACTCCGATTCAGATAGCGATGGCGATAACGGAACGGTATGCATTGTTCAACCCGGAGACGAATTGCCGGAAGGTTGCGATGTCGGTGTTCCCCCCGCCTGCGGTGACGGCTTCAAAAACCAGGATTGGGAGGTATGTGATGATGGAAATACCCTTCCCGGAGACGGTGCCACCGGTCGTTGCACGGTAGAGCCGAACTATATTTGTGACACCGATGCAGAACCATGCACGTGTGTTTCCAGCATTGTATGCGGCAATGGGGTCATCGAACCCGGTGAGGTGTGTGACGATAACAACACTGACGACGACGACGGCTGCAACGCCACCTGCGATGAACAGGCGGAAGGCTACATTTGCGAAGAAGGCGAACTCTGTGTTCCCCAATACGCATGCGGCAACGGCCGTATCGAATCAGGCGAGGAATGCGAGGACGGCGACAACCCACCGGCGAGTGGAGACGGGTGTTCTGACGAATGCAAAATTGAAACCGGATACGAATGTATTATCCCAGGAACCTCATGTACACTGGTTCCCCGCTGCGGCGATGGTATCGTCCGATATGACCTTGGTGAAGCATGCGACGACGGAAACACCAACGGCGGCGACGGTTGCGACGCTGTATGCCAGAACATTGAAGACGGGTATGAGTGCCCCAGCACCGGCGGCGACTGCACTGAAATAGTAACGGAGTGCGGCAACGGATTGCTGGAATGGGACGAAGCATGTGATGACAACAACAGCAAAAACGGAGACGGGTGTACGACCTCGTGCGTCATTGAGAACGGTTTCGAGTGCCCGTATCAGGGAGCGCCCTGTATTCCTCTCTGCGGTGACGGTATTGTCACTGCATCGGAAGCTTGCGACGACGGAAATGACATCGACAACGATGGATGCACCAGCGATTGTGAGTGGGAAGAGGGTAAAACCTGCAAGTACATTAAACCGGTCGGTTCCGATACATATGAATGTATCATTCATGAGTGTGGTGACGGCGTCCTCGGGTCCCTATGGCGAACCACCCTTGCCTGCGACGACCAGAATATGGAAGTGGGCGACGGCTGTACACCCGAATGCAAAAAGGAACCGGTTTGTACGGTGGGCGGCGGATGCACATCTGAATGCGGTGACGGTCTGGTGATCGGCACCGAAGAATGCGACGACGGAAACAACCGGGACGGCGACGGCTGTAACGCCTCGTGTGTAGTGGAAGACGGCTACGAATGCAGCACGTCGGAAACACTTGGATCCACGATGGAAGTACTTGCCATTTACAAAGATTTCGAGGATGGCGACCTGAGCGGTGATTTTTTACACGAATCCATAATCGAATGTGTCGATGTATCTCCGGGAATGGTTGAAGACCAGCTGTCGAGCGCAACCGGAAAACCGGTGTACAACACCAGCTACTCCACCCCCTCGGGCATCAATCCCGACGCGTCCGGCCCCTGTGACAAAGTCACCAGCGGCGATACGTTTGCGCAATGGTACGACCATATGTCCACCACCAACAGCGGCAACGACATGATTGCGGAAACCCTCACGCTGTACCAAAATGACAACGGTGACTATGTGAATCGCTGGAACGGCGCCACCCGCTGGCGCGATGCGGACGGCGAAACCTACGACGGGAACCCGGCGTTCTTCCCCATCGACGGCCAGGGGATTGACAATGATACCCTTACCGCCGTGATTCCCGAGCCGATTTACAACGCAACGGATTGGCCCGATGAAGAAGAGTATCTCGATGAAATCAACGTAAATCCACCCGCCGGATACTCCTTTGACCACAACTTCCTGTTCACCAGCGAAATCCGATTCTGGTTCGAATACGATTCCAGTGCGGAGCAGACCCTCAACTTTGTGGGTGACGACGACGTATGGGTATTTGTGAACGGTATTCTCGCACTCGATTTGGGCGGAATTCACGTTCCCATCGAAGACGAATTTACCCTGCAGGATTTGGCATCCTCTCACAACCTGACAAACGGCGGTGTATATGAAATCGTTGTATTCCAAGCCGAACGTCAGGCCGAAGGCTCCAGCTATCGACTCACATTGGGCGGATTCAACGCTCAGGCCAGTGTATGCCAACCCGATTGCGGTGACGGCGTCATTACCGTTGGTGAGGAATGCGATAACGGCGCCGACAACAGCAGCAGCGCCTATGGTGGATGTACCCTCGAATGTAAACTGGGACCGAGCTGCGGTGACGGCATTGTGAACGGCAACGAGGCATGCGACAACGGCGTGAACACCACACTATACGGCATTTGGGAAGAAGACAATCCCTGTGCACCGAACTGTGTTCTTCCGCCGTACTGCGGTGACAACGAACTGCAGCCGCAATTCGGAGAGCAATGCGACAGCAATCTGATCGCCACCGGCGGTGACACGTACGGCGGCTGTGACGCCACGTGCCAATTCGGACCGTTCTGCGGTGACGCGGTTATTACACCCGAGTACGAGGTTTGTGACATCGCCGGCGCCCCGGTGGATGCCGACGGAAACGCCATTTACACCTGTATCGATTGTGACAGCGCCCCCCGATGCGGCGACGGAATTGTTCAGGACAATTGGGGAGAAGAATGCGACGGCGCACCTGTAAATGGTGTGGATTGTACCGAAGACTGCCGTCTGGCCGGTATCTGCGGTGACGGCCTGCTCGATGAAGGTGCCGGGGAACAATGCGACTTGGGTCTCAGCGAAAACACTGGTGAATACGGTGGTTGCACCCCGGGATGCCTCTATGCGCCCCGCTGCGGTGACGGTGTGGTACAGGCCGATGAAGGCGAGGAATGCGACCTGGGCGACGGGCTGAATACCGGCGAATACGGCGGCTGTACCCTCGGTTGTCTCTTTGCGCCCCGCTGCGGTGACGGCGAAGTCCAATCGACATACGAACAATGTGACGAAGGATACCAGGAAGAAGGCGACGGCGGCCAGGGAGATGCCTGTACCAATGCCTGCGTGATCATCACCGTGGCTGAATAGCCGCGAATCATTCCCGGAAAAACCTTTCCCCAATAACCACATCATCGACTGTTCGAACCAATACCCCATTTGCCGGCCTTTCAGTCGCAATATCGGTGACCTGCAAATTCATACGCCAACCACTATAAAGCATACAGAGAGGTCTGTTTAAAAAATCGCACAACGAATAATACTGCTTGACACATGCGATTTTCACTCAGAAAAGAATGAAAACAGAATAGCTGTATTTATTTAAAATTTAAGCGGAAAATTCCTTCGGCTGAACAAAATATTCGTAAAAATTTATTTTCATTTGCACTAGTATATAAGGACAACCTTTTTAAATAGAAAGAGGACTACAAAAATGAATCATAGCAAACTTTACTTCCTTACTTTCTTTGCCTCCATGCTTTGGCTGTTGACCGCGGCCGGATGTTCCGAAAATGACCCGACATCGTCTGTAGTCAATGGAACCGACCCGGACGACACCTCAACCGATGGGGATGCGGACAGTGACAGCGACGGTGATTCCGACGCCGATGGCGACGCGGACGGCGATTCAGACGCCGATGGCGATACCGATACCGGCAGCCCGGTGATCTGCATTGTTCCCGACGATGAACCCCTCCCCGAAGGTTGTGACATTCGCCAGTCGCCGGCCTGTGGAGACGGTATTTTAAATCAGGATTATGAAGTTTGCGATGACGGCAACACTCTCCCCGGAGACGGTGCCAACGGACGTTGTGCGATTGAGCCCAACTATATCTGTGACACCGATGCGGAACCCTGCACCTGCGTAAGCGCAGTCATCTGCGGAAACGGCACCATCGAACCCGGCGAAGTCTGCGACGACAACAACACAGACGACGGCGACGGATGCAACTCCACTTGCGATATGCAGGCGGAGGGGTATGTCTGCCCCGAAGGCGAACTGTGCATTCCTTTATACGCCTGTGGAAACGGGCGTGTGGAAAAGGGAGAACAATGTGAGGACGGCGGCGATCCCCCGGTAAGCGGTGACGGATGTGATGCGGATTGCATGGTTGAATCCGGTTATGAGTGTTTGATTCCCAACCAACCCTGTACCCGAATTCCCTACTGCGGCGACGGTTCCACGCGTTACGACCTGGGTGAAGTTTGTGACGACGGCAATACCACCAGCAACGACGGCTGTGACGCCGGCTGCCAAACCATTGAAGAAGGATACGAATGCCCTCCTGAAGGCGGCGCATGTACGTTGATTCCTACTGAATGCGGTGACGGCGTGCTCGATTGGGACGAAGAATGCGACGACAACAACACAAAAGACAACGACGGCTGCTCAGCCGACTGTCAAAATATTGAAAACGGATACACTTGCCCCTACCAGGGCGCACC
>JAFGXQ010000001.1 GCA_016936575.1 Deltaproteobacteria bacterium | reverse complement strand
TTCACGCCGTTGATGTCCACCTGCACGTTCACACTGGGGATGTCCATTTCGGTAATGGGAATCTTCACCGTGGCCTGCGGCCCGTCAAACGAAATGCGCTGGTTGAATCGGATGCCCGCCTTGCGCGCGGTCACCAGCCCTTCGGCGGGATAAAACGGTGACATAATAAGAAGCTCCACGTTTTCACCCGGTGCGACGGTTTCCTTTTTGGGGATGATACGCACTTCATCTTGTTTCAGCTGACTGCTTTTGGGCAAATCATCGCCGGTCACCCACACCCACATGGTGGACTGGGCCGGGCGCCCCGCTTTATCGCGGGTGGTCGCAATCCATTTATACTGCCCGGCTTTGGTGGGTGTGAAATCACAGGTGTGCACCGTTCCAACGGAACGAAATACACAACTACCCGCCGACTCTTCGGTATCTTCGGCCCGGCCGTCTTTCCACGTGACAGCCATTCGGACAAAATCAACCGACACCTCTTCTCCGCTGGTCCGTTCACCGTCAATATTGGTGACCACCACATCCAACGGGACGGTTTCGTTTTTGCGCACAAAGTTTTCTTTCAGTTTCAACCCCACATACCGATTCGCCGGATGCACCAGCAGACTCGTGTTCGCCGTCCACTGCTGACGATTCACATCCATCACGGTACCGGTAAAGAACACGTTCGTGGGTTCCTTGCTCATCAGCGATTCAAAATGAATATCGAGCTTGTGCACCCCCCCCGCGCCGGTTCTGCCTTCGAAGGTCTGTGAGTTTCCACTGTGTTGAGGCATGCCCCAGTACCACCAGAACGGTCGATAGGTTCCGAACGTGAAGTCACCGTGATTGGGCGGCGAATAGCTCCCCGGCGAAGTGCTCACATGCCACTGAACAGGTGCACCCAACAACGATTCACCGGTGTAGTAGCTGGCAGTGATAGACGCCTCTGCGGTCTCACCCAGGATATGCGGTCCTTCGTCAACCTGCGCACTCACCTCAAATTCAGGCTTCTTGAATTCCTGAATCTGAATGTGATGATACTTGTGACTATAGGGGAAATCCAAATCACCCCGATCTGAAACCAGTTCCAGCTCCGCGGTACCCAGATTCACATTTTTGGGCAGCGTTACCTGGATGTGAAACCCACCCAGCGCCGTGGTCGTCACTTCGCCGCTCGCAAGGGGATTTCGTCTGGGCCCCGTTAGGGTGTAGCGTACTTTTTTTACCGGCCGTACGGTCTTCGAAATGGTTGCCGCGTTGTGTGTATCAATTTCGCGCAGCCAGCCTGTGATGTGCACCTTTTCGCCCGGCTTGTACATACCGCGGTCGCTTACCGCGTAACACGACAATTTATTCCGCTCGGTCACTTTGGTCCAGTGTCCGCCGCCCCACACGATTGAACTTACGGAGTCAGGATATACAATGGCCGTATCATAGCCTTTCTTCGCCACCATAAACGACGAATCGGTATCGGGAAGCGCCATCTGCGCCATGCCCGCCTCATCGCTCAGGGCGGTCGCCGTCTTTCCGGGCCACAAAGTGAACGTTACATCTTTCAGCGGCGAACCGTCTCGCAACGCAGACGCCCATGCGATAAGCTGTTCATGCTCGCGAAATACCGACACTCCGATTTCGGTCACCTGCACCCAAAGAACAACTTCCTGACGCTCCCAGGGATTCTTCGCCCGGGGCAAGGGATGAACCATTATTGCGAAGTGACCGGCTTTGTGCTCAATGTATTTCGACAAGTCAATTACACTGTGTTGCCACTCATCATTTTTCGGCATCGTCAATGTTTTCTGATACAGCCTTTTTCCCGGCATCGGTTCATCATCGTCAGCGTCCCTACGCCTTTCTGTCTTCCAATGTGCCCAATCTTTAAACACCGATGCGTCCACCCGATTTACAGTTATCTGTAGTTTCTTGTGGTTCATGGAATGCACCGCCACAGCGGGTGTATCGAACGGAGAAATTGTAACTGCCTCGCCGGGAGGCCCCACCAGCGTGGGCCGCAAACGGCCGGTAGTGAACTTCGCGGATTCTGATTTTTTCAGCTTCTGGCCGTACACATCTTTCAGCTTGTTCGAGATATTCACCGTGTACATGGTGTTACCCTGCTTCAACCCCATAATCGACAACTGATCTCCCCAGCGCGATATTTCCATGTTCGGAATAGCTGGTGACACCGTAATCAGGTCATCTGTGAACGCCGATTCATCAATACGATTGTTGAATTCAAGCACGAACGCCTGACTGGGAGAGCAATCACCGCCCCACCCACACTCGGCGCTGTTCAGCTGAAACGGATGATAGGTATAGAAATCGAAGTTCTGCACCCATTCGGTTTTTTTGGGACCTTCCGCAGACGGCGCCCCCTGCAGCACCTTCACCTCAATGGTGGATGCCACCGGCAACCCCTGCAGGGAAATTGCTATCGCTTTGGTTGATTCGCTTTCGAACACTTCTTTAAAACGGGGAACCCGGTTCACAAATGCTTGCTGTTCCGCGTCGGTGGCCATCCTGAAATCAATCTTCTTCCCCCGCGCTTCCACTTCGATGAACGGCAGCATGGCCTCCGCCTCCACATGTTGGTTGAACACCAGCACCGCAGTCTGATCCAGTTCGTGAGGGCCGCCGGCGGGATACTGATCCATCAGTTTCACCGGGGGGGTTTCAAACGAAAACGTCAGGTCCTCACCAAGGGTGGTGCCGTCCATACTTTTCGTTTGTTTAGGAACGGTTACGGTGTACCGGGTGGCCATGGGCATTCGCTTTTCGGGCTGAAACAACAGGGTGCGTGTACCCAGCCAGCGCCACCGGCCCTTGGGCATGGGCGTCAGTGTAACCGGGGAGGTCTCCAGGTCGTTGCGTCCCGAAACCGACACCATCGGTTTTGAAAACGTGATGCTCACATGGGGAACCAGCTCGACCGCACCCTCGGGGGAATGCGACTCAACGGTGAGTTTCCCTTTGTTGTCGGCTGCGGTCGGCGGCTTGGTGCCGGTTGCGCCCAGGGTGGTATCGATGCGCTCTCCGGTTTTCGGAGCGGGTAGTGAAGACGGGCGCATGGCGAACGCTGTTTTTTCAGCCGCCGATTTCGGGCCGTCGGCAGCCCGCTTCAATAGCTTGGCAATGGCCTCCGCAGACAGAGCCTTCCCTTCACTGACCGCAACCTGCTTGGCATGCGTCTGCCCGCTGGACTCACTTAGGCTGAACACCAAATCCGATTCCTCGGCATCGGTGCGAAAGGAAATCGGCTTTTGGGCCGGTGCGCTTTTCTTTGAAACGGTCTTTGAAGAATCCGCAGCCTCTGTTTTGACCGGTGGTTTCGGATGACAACTTCCCACTGTCACCGCAATGACAAAGAGTTGAAAAAAAAGACAAGAAAACTTTCTCATGATATCTCCCTTGTGATAAACTGAACGCATGAATACCCCTACACATCGCACCCCCAAACCCATTATCATCAACGAAGATGCCCTCTCCGTTGACGAAGTGCCACCATCCACCCAGCCGCATCGGCGACTCAGACCGGCGCGTCTTCATTCGGACGTTCACGATTCAACCCCGTACCACGGGCCGAATCTGATTACGCTGCAAATGTATGCAAAGTGTCCGGTACTTAAAATCATCTGATTTTCAAATTTCGATGGCGTCAGTATAGCAGTTTTTTGCATCGCTTCCCAAAGCCCAATCTCAATATTTACACCGCATATCAACTGCATTTCGGTTCAGCGCTACAAACAGCCTCACTCGCATTTTCGTTTTCGCTCACGTTTCGGTGATGACGTTTCATCTCGCGCTTGGCGCTAAAAAAAACCGCAGCGTGAATCCATATTTGGGTGTATGCTGCAAAAACATCACTTTTATCTGACGAGGGGGGGATTATGACCACGTCTACATTTATTATTTCGCAAAAAGCCTACACTCCCAAAAAGAACGATTTTCTGGTGTTGCCGTTCATCGATGCAACCACTCCTGCGTTTGACTGGGCGATGCTGCCCCGTGGGCTCACAAAAATTGCCGCACCGAAAAAGAGGGGGGCCTTTCGATTGGTTCAGCTTCACGCCGACAGCAAGCTGCCCTATGCGGTGGCGGTTTGTCGCCTCGACAGTCGGGAGTCGGATATGCTGCGCCAGGCAAAAACAATGGTCACCCGCGCGCAGAAGGAAGCCGATCAAATCGGTATGAAACGGGTGGTGATTCCGATAGACGGAAATCATAGCGCCCTCTGCGGTGCCGTACAGGAGGGCGCGCTTCTCGGTGGATACATTTTCGACCGCTATCTGTCAAAAAAAAGCAAGCCTATGTCGGTAATGCTCCAGTCCGATATTCAGAAAACGAAGCTTCACCGCGGCAAAGTGGTTGCCGAATGCGTAAACTTTGCCCGCGATGTATTGAACGAACCGCCGGTGGAGATTCATCCGGAGTCGCTGGCCGACGCCTTTAAAACGTTCGGCACCGAGAAGGGATTGAATGTGGAGGTGTGGAACGAAAAGAAGCTGGCCCGGGAAAACTGCGGCGGCATTCTGGCGGTGGGGGGCGGCGCGGCGTCGAAACCGCGTCTGGTATGGGGTACCTACACGCCCGAAAACGCGGCAGTTCACCTGGCGCTGGTGGGCAAAGGGGTGACATTCGATTCAGGGGGGTACAGTCTGAAGCCTCCGAAAAGCATGACGGAAATGAAATTCGATATGGGAGGCGCGGCCATGATGTTCGGGGCGGCGGCGGCCATCGCCGCATTGCGTCTTCCGATTCGGGTTTCGGTTCTTACCCCGCTGGCGCACAACGCCATCAGCCGTGACGCGTACAACGTGTCGGATGTCGTCACCACCCGCAGCGGAAAAAGCGTGGAGGTGCAGAACACAGATGCCGAAGGTCGAATCATTCTGGCGGACGCACTAACCCTGGCGTGTGAGCAGAAGCCCGACTATCTGATTGATTCCGCCACATTGACCGGTGCCGCAGTGGTAGCCCTTGGTGAAGATATTGCCGCGGTGTACGGAGACGACAACGCTTTCGTGACTCGGGTGCTGGAAGCGGGAAAGGCAGTGGGCGAAGACCTTTGGCCCATGCCGCTTCACATGGCATACGACAAACAGCTCGACAGCCCGATTGCCGACATGCAGAACATCGGCGGCGGCTGGGGAGGGTCCATAACGGCAGCCCTGTTCCTGAAACGTTTCATCCCCACCGGTTCCAACTGGATTCACATGGATATTGCCGGCCCGGGCTGCAAAATTGACGCGCTGGAACATCTCGGCAAAGGCGCCAAAGGATTCGGCGTGAAAACCATCGTTCACCTGGCCGAACAGCTCTGCGAGGCATAGGCAGTCTTCGCATCGTTTCAGGGGCGCAGCACCACCACATGTCCGTTGAATGACCCTTGCCCCAATGGCGTCAGATGCAGGGGATACGGCCCGGCGTGAATGATCATATCGTCGCCATCCAGAATCCCGTTTTGATTAGTGTCACCCATCAACGCTCCCACATGATGAAATTTTTTGCCTTTCTCCCCATAGCGAACTGCGATTAAGTCCCCCGGCGCGATCTGGTCATTCCACCGAATCTCCGTCGCCGGCGCACCGTTGTCGACGACGGTTTCCGCTCGCCGTTGGAATTTGCCAAGCAGCATCTGAACATTGTAATTTTTATTCAGTTTTGTTCGCTTCCACTTCGACCACGCAGACATGAGTACATCGGCACAGTCCGCACCGAGATAGTTTTTACTCTGATACAGTATCGAACCGAATACCCCCGGCACATTGTAAAAGGAACTGACCCATCCAAGGTAATCGTCGCTTGCGCGCACCGACAGCCGAAATGCCCGGGTGGAAATTCCCCGCTCGGTTACGTCATCGAGCCCGTACGACCGACACGAAACTCCGTCGATGTTTCCTTCCACCTGAAACCAGAATGACCCGACTGTGGACTGATAAAATTTCACCGCCCATGCCGGAGCCCCCTGCGCTTTCATCCACTCGGCAATCGATGGCACCAGTGTTTCAATATGGGGAATGGGATTCACCTCGGTCTGATTGCGGGCGGCGGCAATTTCAATGCGGTGATACTGTATGGGGTCCACCCCCCGCCACCCGTACGCATCAGTCTCTCTGGGTCGATTGGCATTCTGATATATCCGCGTGATATCGGCAAACACCAAGTACCACCGGATGTCGGAAACGTTCTTATTCTGCACCCGCAGCCGCACCGGTTGCCCCTTCAACGGATACGCCGCATCGGAAACTTTCCAGGGCCCGCCATCCAGTTGATGCGAAATCTTCAGTGTGGGACGAATGTGCTTTCGCGGCACGCTGTTATCAAAGGTTTCCACGCCGACCGAAGGGGAGGTCGCACCGGCGTCATCGGTCACCAGACTATCTGCGGTGGCAGCCAATAAAATAAAAAATGAAATCAAAACGGTCATACCGAGTTGGACGCCCTATCCAATAAAAAAGTTCTATCTATTTAAAGAAATAGTTCGAGCGCATATAGATTTCCGCTTTTCGATCGCCGATTCAGATACAGACTCCGACCTGAACGTCCAAGGTAGTCTGGACCTGGATGCAGGGGGATACCTGACCTCGCTCTCGGTAGACAATTGAGTTCCCGGACTGTCCCCTTCCGCTCCGCAAGCTGCACCTGTTCCCTCAAAAAAAAAACGCCCCTTCAAAAGAAGAGGCGTGTTGCGGCGGCCCATAAGCCGAATTCTGTTCCCATGGCGCTGTCACCAGCACCCGGGCGACGATCATTCATCTAGGGCGACCGTTGCCGGCCGTCTCAAGCGGCCTACCCGGAAGTCGAGAGCGGGCGACCCTTATTGACCCGAAGGTCAACACCTTCCTGTTTGGCCTTGCTCCAGATGGGGTTTACCATGCGAGCCCTGTTGCCAGCGCCCCGGTGCGCTCTTACCGCACCTTTTCACCCTTACCTGCATGCAGGCGGTATATTTTCTGTGGCACTTTCCTTAGGGGAGTGACCCCCCACCGGGCGTTACCCGGCATCCTGCCCTGCGGAGTTCGGACTTTCCTCGTACAAACGCACGCGATCATCTGTGCCGCCGCAACAACTGCGCAATATACTCTTCGAAATGACGTTCGTCACGAATCTATTGAAATTATTGTGACGGGCACTGAGAACGACATGGGTTTTCCGGTTCGCACCAAATCCGCAGGGCTCGTTCGTGAACGCCCCGGGAACAGGCAAAGAACAAGGGCGCTTCGCAAAGTACCCCGTCGCGTTTTGGAATTTTACGGGTTTAATACTGTAATTGCGTACCCAAATTGTTGATTGATTCTGTCAGGCGCACGGCCGTAACATTCTCCGGTGCCATTGGTTCCCCAACGCAAATGGTTACCTTTGCAAACGGCTTCGGCAGTGTGTACTGATCCCAACTCTTGCGAAACACCCAGACACTGTTCGCATGGGCGTGAATCGGTAAAATGATCGCACCAGCGAGCTTTGCCGCGTCAATGGCTCCAGGCTTGGCTTCGCGATACGGACCGCGTGGCCCGTCGACTGCAAATGCAGCATCGCAACCCCCATGTCGCAATTCAGATACAATCGATTTCAACCCAGCCGCGCCGCCGCGGCTGGATGACCCCCGGCACACCACAAAGCCCAGACGGGCCAAAATCCTTGCCTGCAGCGAACCATCCGCCGATAGCGATGACAACACCGCCACCGAATTCACATGTGGATATGCAAACAACCCCACTTGGTTTCCGTGCCAGAAACAAAACACAATCCGCGAATCATCGGGCAGGGGCTTTGAATATTCAATGCGTACGCGCCAACTCCACCGTAAAATACGAATGGTCCATGATGCAAAAAAAGCCAGCAGCTAACACTTCTCCATTCCCTCTTTGCAGCCCGCATGATCTTTGTCTTCATCGAGACCGCGACGGAACATTCCCTTCGCCTTTTTGGGATCGCCCTGCCTCAGCTGAATATCTCCCACGAAGAAATAGATGTCGGCTTTGGTCAATCCACCCGCCTCAGTGAAACGCTGCAGCAACAACGCGCGGAACAATTTGGCCGCTTTATCGAACTCTTCGCGATCGTAATGCAGTTTTCCTAATGAAACCAATACATCCGTATTGGAAATGTCCATCTTGTAGGCCTGTTCGAGGTGATCCAGCGCGCCGTCGCCGTCGCCTTTGGCCAGCAGTGCTTTGGCCAGTTTCTCATGATACGCGGCTGCGGTTTTGGAACGCTTCCGCCCGCCGTTGGTCTCGGCATCAATCAAATCTTCCATCACCGGAATCGCTTTGTCACTTTGACCCGCATGAACGTACGCATCAGACAGTTTCAACAATACATCCTTGTTAGACTTATCGAGTTCATATGCTTTTTCCAGTGTTGCCACCGATCCCACCGCGTCGTTCAGGTGATCGGCTTGCACCGCTGCGATTTCCACCAGCTTTGAGAACTTCTCCTTGTCGTTTTCGATGGCCATTTCCTGGCGCATCAGCGCTTCGAGCAATCCATTGTAATCGCCGCTCTTCTTGCAGATTTCGGCCAACTTCTGATTGGCTTCAAAGTGCGCGGGAAACAGCGATACGGCCTTGCGAAGTGAAGTCAGCGCCGCATCGGCATCTTCGCGATGCTGCTCATTCAACAGCGCCAATCGATAATGCACCTCTGCTGCATCCTCACCGCCGCCGCCGGTTGCCGCCGCCTGATTGAGCACTTCCGCCACCTTGTCCCAGTCTCCGTCCGCCTCGTAGAGCTTGGCCAGCGCACTTAATGCACGGGTATGGTTGGCGTCCCGTTCGAGCACCCGCTCATAGATTTCGGTGGCGCGAACGCTATCGCTCAATTTCTCCTGCAAAATCTCTCCCGACTGCACCAGCAGACGCAGCTCCGTTGATCCGTCACCCCGGTCGGTCGCGCGGTTGGCCTGGTCTTCGTATAGATCAACCAAATCCTGCCAACGCTCCTGTTTCGAATAGATGCGCTCCAATGCCGAAATCGCTTCGTCGTCTTCAGGCCGCACAAGCACGATTTCGTTCCATCGTTCGGCCGCATCATCGTATTCTTCAAATTTCTGTTCGCTCAGCTTGGCCATCAGTCGCAATACATCGACCCGCGCGCCTTCACTCTCCGCAATGTCCAGCCGATGCTGATAAATTTCCTGCAAGTCGGTCCAACGCGCTTCATTCTCGAACGCGGCTTCAAGCATATTCACCGCCTCATTGTCGTTGGGATCCATTTCCAGAATTTCGCGATATACATCGACGCCTTTATCCGTCTTCGACAGCGGCCCCATGTACAGCGTTGCCGCACGATGGCGGAACCGATTACTCTCAGACGGCTCGCTGGTAAACGATGCCCTGGAGAGCAACAATTCAACCAGCTCTTTGAAACTTTCGACCTCTTCATTCAGCTCAATCAATGAATCCAACGCATCCAAATCAGAATCGTCGTTTTCCAAAATCTGTTTATACAGACCGATAGCCCCTTTCTGGTCGTTGAGTTCAATGCGCGAAATCTGGGCAGCCTGCGTGAGAACTTCTTTTTTCTTAGCGAAATCGTAGGCCACGTCCGCCTGCTTCTGCAGAACCGGAAGCAAGTCTTTGAACCGTCCCAGACTGCGCAGCAGTTCCACCAACGCCGCCAGCGCTTCCTGATGCTCCGGGTCGCGCTCCAGAACCGTCTTGTACAGAGACTCGGCTTTGTTCAAATCGCCCACCTGATTATAGGCCCAACCGGCAATTTTCAGACCGATTTCAATCTTGGCTTCAGGATCAATCTTTGAATTTGCAACCGCCTTCTCAGATAAATCCACCAGCGCCGACCAACTGCCGGTTACTTCGGCCAGACGTTCGATTTCGTAAATCAACTCGCTGTCATCGGGCACCAACGCGAACGCTTTGGCCAACACATCAAACGCCGCTCCCGAATCTCCGGCCACCTGCTCCTGATGGGTAGCCAATTCGCGATACAATTCCACTTTGTCAACGTCATCATCCGCAATGGCCAATTTGCTTTCGAGCAATCTGGCGATTTTGTGTTCTTCCCCTCGCTGCTGGTACGCAATGCTCAGAATTTCAGAAATATCCACCACAAACTCGTCGTACTTCAGCATTTTTTCAAGGGCATGAATCGCTTCATCGTTCTGTGCAGATGCTTCGACCACATCGCGATAAACTGAAATCGCACCGGCGTGATCTTCGAACTTGTCTTCTTTAATCATCCCCTGTCGCAGTTTCAGACGATTGATGTCATCCATATCGGCGGCATTCTGAATCTCCTGCTCCAGTATTTCATCCAACTCGGTCCATTTCTCTTCGCGTTCATACAGTCTGTCCAGCGCCGACAACACCTCTACCGATGTGTCGCCATTGTCGAAAACACGGCGATACGCATCAATTGCGCCCAGACGATCACCCATCTGAACCTCTTTAATTTCACCGAGTTTCATTAAGATGGCTTTTTCCGCTTCCGGCTCATATACATCTGCAGCGACTGATTCGTAAACCTCTGCCAACTGCTTGTACATGTCCTCCGCCTGTGCAATCTGTTCCAAACGCAATACAGTGTCCAACCGACTGGGCTCCTCTTTCAATGCGCGCACATATGTGTCAAACGCATCTTTGGGAACCGACCGACCTGACATGTGCAGTTCGGCCATACCCAATAATGTCTGCAATCGATCCTGCGGGTCGTCCAACACTTCAAGTTTCAATTCATTGATAGCCACGAGTTTGTCGTAGCGGCCTGCATCCTCATGCAGCGGCTCCAGCACCTCAATCGCAATCATCCGAACACTTTCATCTCTGGCCAACTCTTCCAACCGGGCAATCGCCTCAGCGTGCGTCGGCTGCTGTGCCAGTACATCGCGGTAACTATCAATCGCACCTTCCAAATCGCTCATCTCGGTGCGCTGCAAATCACCAATCCGCAGCGTGAGATCAACCCATGCCGCCTGGTCATTGGCCAGCTCTTTCTGCAACCGCAGATTGTCGAGCAGATCCGCAAAATTGCCTTCTTTGGCGTACAACCGATCGAGCGCCAAAATCGCTTCGATATCTTGTGGATTATCATCGAGTACCATCCGCCATGCGTTGATGGCTTCGAATGCGTCGTTCAATTTATTCTCATACAATTGAGCAATCACTGACGCGATTTCCTTGCGCGCATCCACCTCAACGGTCATCTCCAAATGCTGCCGCTTGATATCTACCAACTCCGCCCACTTACTCTTGCTTTCGTACAACCGCTCAAGCGCCAGAATCGAATCGAGAGACGCAGGGTTGGCATCCAGGGCCGCCACATACGTATCGATGGCGGCATCCAAATCTGCAATCAAATCCTCCTGAATGGCACCTTTGGCCCGCAGCAAATCGCACTGGCTCTCCGGGTCTGCGGCCTGGTCCGCTTTTTTACCCAACGTAGTAACCAATGCATCCCAATCTCCGACCAGATTGTACAACCCCTCCAGCGCATTAAGCGCTTCCATGTCGGTTTCGTCAATTTCAAGCACCTGCGTAAACGCATCGATAGCCTTTCGCGGCATATCGAGTCGAAGATCGTACGTGGCACCCAAACGCAACAACAGATCTTTCTTGAAATCCAAGTCGTATACTTCATCTACTGCTTCCGCCACACCCGCTGCGAAATCCTCGTAGTTCTCGATTCCCTCCACCAGACGACACATGTCATCATATGCCATACGGTCCTGCGGATCGGCAACAAACGCCCTCGACAACGCTTCAAACGCGAGCAGATAATTCTGACCACGCGTCTCGTGCAGCATCGCTATCTCTCGCAGTTTTTCCACGCGCTCTCCTGGGGAATCCAGGTATCCTTCCTGGGTCTGCAGAATCACCACCAGCTTTTTCCATTCATCTGTTTCCCTGTATACCGGCTCCAGAATATCGGCAATCCGCTCACGCAAATCTTCGTTCAGAATCAACCGTTCCAAATGAGATACCGACCCTCTATCGCCCTCCGCCTCAGAAATCGCTTCTTCATACAAATCCACCGCCGCGTTCAAATCACCGATATTCTCTTCCTGAATTTTTGCCAGTTCCCGACGCAATGCGTTACGTTGACCGGTACCGGACGCCAAGTCAATCTGATTTCGGAAATGGTCGGCCAGATCACCGAACCGTTCCGTCTGGTAGTACAACCGATCCAGGGCGTCGATGGTGCGCTCGTCCTGGTCGTCAATTTCCAATACTTCGCGGAAAATGTCTATTGCCGCGTCTTTATCGTTAAGAGCGTTCTCGTGAATTTCGGCCATTTTAAACAGGAAGGCCTTCTGTTGATCCATATCGACCGCAGCCTCGGAAGCGGTACGGTACAGTAACAGCAACTCTTCCCAATCCTGAATCGCCAGCAGCACTCGCTCCACCGCATCAAACGCCCGCGCGTCATCAGGGTCAAACGCCATCACGCGTTTATACGCGTCTTTGGCTTTGGCCGGCTCAGACAATCTGTTTTCGTACAACCCGCCGAGCAGAAATGCCAGCTCTGCGGTTTCGGGCGTGTCACCCACCACATCGTCGAGCACTTCGGCCAACACTTCAGCCAGCTTGTCCCAGTTTTCAAGTACACCGGCCAATCGGGTGAGTAGTTCCTTCGAAGCGTTGTCTTCGGGCTCTTCTTTAAACAACCTTGCAAAAGTATCAAAGGCTTTTTCCAGATTGCCCAACTGCTCCTCGTACACCGTACCGATGCGCTGCAGCAACTCCTTGCGCTCAATCGTGTCGTCACAGGTCTCCAAACGCGCATCGAGTACTTCGGCCAATTTCTCCCAATTCCCCTGATGGGAGTACACCGGTTCCAACAACTCAGCCACGCGGCCGCGCTGATCTTCATCCTGCATATACGATTCAAGCAACGCGATGCTTTGACCGTGCTCCGGGTTTTCGGTCAATGCTTCACGGAACACATCAAATGCATGATCTTCATCGCCGAGCTTGTCATGAATCAGCTGACCCAAACGACATGCCAGTTCCACACTGTTTTGCGGTTCGTTCGAACGTCTGTTTTCAAGCAGCTCCACCAAATCGTTCCATCGATCTTCCTGCGGATACAGCCGTTCCAAGGAAGCGATGGCTTCAGCGTTGGTCTGGTCAATTTCAAGGATACTCTCGTAGGTTTGCACGGCGCCGGAAATATCGTCGAGCTTATCTTCACATACCTGCGCTTGTTTGAACAAAATATCTTTGCGCAAATCATCGTCGAAAACGTTCTGAACCTTCTGCCGATAAATCTCGAACAATTCCAGATACTCTTCGCTGGCTCGGTAAATCTCTTCCAACGCATTCATCGCTTCTTCGTTCTCTGCGTTGGCGTCCATTATTTTCAGATAGTACTCACGCGCAGTACTTACGTCGTCGAGCTGCCGATAGGAAAGCTCGGCTACCTGCAGATAGCATCGAACCTGTAAATCCCCGTCCAGAACATCGGGCGCGACCTCTGCGTACAGCGTAGCGACCTGTTTCTGACCGCCGACCATGTCCATGAGGCGTTCCACATTGTCGAGCAATTCATTCAATTCAGCGTTGGCGGATCCATGACGAACTGCCTTGCAATAAAACTCAAACGCCTGATTCGTGTCGTCCAATCCAACTTCCGAAATCTCGGCCGCTCTTGCGAACAATTCGGATTTTTCCTGCGGGTCATCTGCCAAATCCGCCTGAATGATCAGATATTTCACCAGCTGAACGTGGTTTCCTTCCGCTTCGGCAATCGGTTTAAGCAAATCAATCGCCGCGGATTTCGCCGATGTTTCGAGCAATCGCTCCAGCCCCAGACGGGTATCCACATGACGCGGATCAATTTCGAGCGCCATTCCGAATTGAACCACCGCATCCTCGGGCTCGTTCAAATGATCTTCAAGAACATAACCGATTTTATAATACAAGTCCGCCTTCTCGGCGTCATCGTCCACCAGCGGAAGCTGTAACTGATAACTATCGAATAAATCGCTCCATCGTTCGGTCTTTGTATACAATTTTTCCAGCGCCGCCAGTGAGGTCAAATGAGCACCGGTTTCGTCATTGGCCTGGGTGTATGCGTCGATGGCTTCACCCAGTTTTTCAAGTTTCTCCTCAAACAGACCGGCGACCCGCAACAGTAAATCGCGACGTCGATCCACATCGTTTTCGTACATTGCGCGATTCTGCAGCACAGAAATCAGCTGCGTCCAATTCTCCTCCAGCGTATACAACCGCTCCAGACCGCTCATGGCCTGAATGTCAGTATCGTCGATTTCAAGAATTTCCTTGAACAAATCAATCGCGTTTGCCGCGTTGTCCTGCATCGTTTCTTCAAGACCGGCCATACGGTGAAGCACTTCTTTTTGCTCCTCCGGAGAGCTGAGCAAATCAACCTTTGTTCGCAATATGGTCAGCAGCTCCTCGATATTCTGCTCACCGGAATAAATGCGATCCAACGCATCAATCGACGGTATGGCAGTATCCAGGCTTTCCGGGTCATAGTCGAGCAGTCGCATGTATGCCTGCTGCGCTTTTCCGAGATCGCCGATTCGTTCATCGTAGGTTTCCGCCACCGCAAGCATGAACTTGGGTATCAGCAAATCATCGTCGATTTTCTTCACCACGTCATTCAGCAGGTCGCAAAATTGTTCATTGAAATTCTGTTCCACCGCCAACCGCGACAATTCGCCAAACACGCTGTTGTTATCGGGTTCGGCCTTCAGCGCCGCACCGAGTGCATCAAATGCACCCTGCTCATCGCCCAAACGACGTTCCCGAATGTTGGCCACCTTCAGAAGAATATCCACCTTCTCCGCAGCATCGAGATCTTTGTCTTCCAACATAATCATCAGCACATTGGCCAAGGGGCCGGCCGCGCCCTGATGTTCGTAGTTCACCGAAAGCAACTTAGCCGCGCGAAGCTTCATTGATTTAATTTCAAGCATGCGCTCCAACGCTTTCTGCGTTTTCATATTTTCCGGATCGGCCTCAATCACCTGCTCGTAGTAAACAATGGCGTCTTCATAGTTTTGCAGCTTCTGTTCGGCTATTTCTCCGATTCGATACTTGATACCGACAGCCGTGGTTTCGGTCGCTGTTTCCAATTGACGGGTCAGAATGCCGGTCAGATCATCCCAGCGTTCCGACTCCTCATACAAACTGATGAGCGCAAAGAATGCATCCTCGTTTTCTGGGTCCTCTTCAAGCACATCGTTATAGGCGCGAATGGATGCAGCCACATCGTGCTGCACCTCATAAACAACAAAACAGATTTTCACCAGCAGTTCCAGATGACCACCGGTGTATGAATCGTTGTCTTTGGCGGTATGATACAGCTCGAGCAGCATGTCCCATTTTTCCATTGAGGTATAGAACTGCTCCAGGGCGTTGAACGACTCCACTGAATCGGGAATTTCCGCCAGTATCAACTTGTGGAATCTTTCCGCCACTTCGGGTTTTCCCAGCTCCTCGTCATAGAACAACGCAAGCTTCTGCGCCAGTTTCAGCTTGATATCATCCTCGATATTGTCGCTGTCAAAAGCTTCCTGCAGCCGCTGGCCCAACTCCTCAAACACACCTAGATGAGTTCCGAAGGTGGTGAGTTTATCCCACAGCACCATGTCGTTCGGCTCTTCTGCCATCGCCGCGCAAATGGTCTCGAACGCCAACCGCTCATCGTCGAGTTTCTGGGCGTAAATATCGGCGAGGCGAATATTGAGCGCAACCCGTTCAAACAGCTCCCTGGTGTTTTCGATTAAAATAGACAGGGCCCAGGCCAGTCGCTTCCAGTCTTCCATTTCCACCAGATGAGGTTCGAGAATTTGCGCTACCGCATACTGATGCGCCGGATCGCGCAGGAACACATCGAGTGCGCTGATTGCTTCGGCATCCTGAGGCGACGTGGCGAGAATCTCCTGATAGATACTGACTGCCCTGCCCTTTTCGTCCAGATGCTGCGCCGATACCGCTGCCAATTGAAACGCTTTCTCGCGCCACTGGTCGTCACCCGGGGTAAGCATCTGCTTTTGTGATTCCAGAATTTCTGCCAGGTCACTAAATCGCTCTGAATCCTGGAAGATACGTTCCAGCGCCTCAAGCGCTTCGGAATCCCCCGCATCAATTTCGAGCACACTTCGATATTTCGCAGCGGCACGAATAGAATCGTCCATGGCTTCTTCGTGCATTTGAGCCATTTCCATGATCAGATTTCGACGGTCCTCATCATCATCGGCATTTTCAATCCGCGCCTCGAAAACCTTTTCGAGCTCAGTCCACTTACCCGTTGAACGATAAATGGAATCCAGCGCAAGCAGCGCGTTCTCATCTTTGGGATTATCATTCAGAACCGAGTTGTACTGTTCAATCGCATCATCCACGTCGCCCAGTTTGTCAAGTGACAGCGAGGCGATGTGTTTTTCCATATTCACTCGCGCCTTGCCCTTGAAATGATCGATGTTCTTTTTGTATATTTCGACCAATCGCTCGAACGCGTGGGCCTGCTCCGCCGCCGCCTCCAGGGTTTCCCGAATCGAATTATCGTTGGGCATTTCCTCAAACGCACGCACCGCCCACTTGAACGCCAGCTCCCGGTTGTTCACCTTGGTTGCCGACAGTTCACGCAATTCATCAATACGCAACACGCGCTCGTCCTTGTCGTCGATGCTTTCAAGCGTGAGTTCTAAAACCCCCAACAACCGACTCCATTTTTCGGCTCTGCGATAAATGGGAATCAACGCGGTCGCTGCGCGAATATTTTTTTCATCCACCGAGAGCACGCGTTCATAGTGACGCACTGCGCGATCGGGCTGTCCAATCTGGTCGTCGTAAATTTCAGCACAACGGAATGACAGCTGTATTTTGGTGTCGCGATCCTTGGTGCGGTCGGCCGCGATGCCGAAGACCTCGACCAGCGTTTCAAAATCACCGGCTTCACTGAACAATTCCTCCAGCGCATTCCAATCCTCGGCTTCCTGATACGCCTCTTTCAATGAACGCAGGGCCTTCGGATTTTTGGGATCTATTTCCAGCAGCTTTTTCCAAGCTTCCGCCGCCGCCGCCGGCTCCTTCGACCGATCTTTGTGCACGGTTCCCAATTTGGTCAACAACGAAATCTTTTCATCGTCATCTTCTGAGGCTTCAATACGAATATCGAGCACCCGCGCAACACCGTCCCAATCTTTCTTTCGTTCGGTCAATTTCTCGAGTGTGGAAAGCACCGCCGCCTGGTCTTCGCCGGTTTCATACACCTTCCACCACAGCTCAATCGCCGCATCGTGATCATTCAATTTATCTTGCGCCGTTTCGGCCATTTCGCGAAGTATGCGGGCTTTGACATCATCTTCCTCTGTCAGACTCAATTCCTTTTCAAGCAGCCCCATCAACGGTTTCCAAGAACGCCGCTTCTCGTAAATGTCCTTTAGCGTAGATATCGCCTGCGCGTTTTCCGGATCAATATCGAGAATGCGTTCCAGCGGCTCAACGGCTTTATTGAAATTATTGAACTGCCCGACCCATAATTCGGCAATCTGATTCAGGAAGCGAATTCGCTCATCGTCATCGGATGCCACCTCGACTCGCTTGGTCAAAATTTTAATTAAATCGTTCCAGCGTCCTGCGGTTTTATATGCGGCCATCAAACTCTCAAGGGCACTAATGCGATCGGGCGCCAGTTCCAAAATGGAATGGTACACTTTAATGACCATCATCTCCAGCGACAGCTCATCCTGATAAATTGCAGCCATCTCCTCGTACTTGGCAATCTTCTCATCGACTTCACTGTCATCGATTTCTTCCAGCTCGGATTTCAGAATATCAATCAGGTTGTTCCATTTTCCGGACTGACGATACAGCGTTTTCAGTTGCTCCTGCGCCTCGTTGTTTTCGGGCTCTTTGCGCAATACCTTCTTCCAGGCGTCAATCGCCTTCTCCACATTTCCGGCGTCTTCAGACAATTGAGCCACTTCGCGGGTGAGTTTTTCTTTCTGCTCTTTTGACTCGGCAACACGCAACGCATTTTCAAGAACCTTCAGCAGAGTCGCGGTGCTCTCTGTTTCTTCTGCATACTGCCGATAAAAATCGAGCATACCGGGATGGGCCGGCGCTAGACGGGCAAGCCGTTTGAAATACTGCTCCGCCGATGCCATGTCTTCGCGGAACCGCCAGTGCACCATGCCCACCTGCATACAGGCGGCGATTTCATCTTCGGGTTCAAGCTTTCCATGAAGCGTATCTTCATATACGGCAACCAGGTGATCCCAATCCTCGCGCTCTTCATAATACTTGACTAAAAACTGCAACGCCGTCTTCTGCCCCGGCTGGTAGTCGAGCACTTCGGCAAAACAGCGAACCGCCTCTTCTTTGTCGTCTAGCCGGTGCGCAAAGGTGTATCCCGCAGCGAGGTACATCTGCAATCGTTCGTTTTTCCCTTTTCGCTTCTTGGCTAATGAAAGGTACAACTCGCCAAGCGCCCGCCAATCTTCACTGGTTTCGTAGATGCGCTCCAGCAACCGAGCCGCTTTCTGGTGAGTGGGATCTTCTTCAATCGCGCCGTTCAGCAGCGGCATGATTTCGTCGCTGTCTTTTTCGTTTTTGTACAGCCGCTCCGCCGCGCTGTACAGCATATGTGCTTTCAGCGACGAATCGGTTGCCGCCTCCGCCTGCTCCTTGAAGGTGGCCACGATTTCGGAATACCGGGAACGCTCCGCACGAATGAGGGTCACTTTTTCCTGCACGTCTTCGTCATCGGTTAAAATCGCCGCGACGCGCTCCAATTTTGCCAATGCCTGTTCCTGCTCGAACATTTCTTCATCAAGAATCTTCGCCTGTTGCAGCAACAGGGACGCTTCCTCTTCTTCACTGGCGGCCAGAACCGTCTGGATCTCCAGGATGCTGCTGGCGGTTTCAAACCGTCCGGCCGACATGAGTCGTTGCACCCCGTCACGGAATTCTGCAGCGATTTCGTCCAGATTCTCCGGCAACTCCTCGCCGGTGACAATCTCCTCCAATTCTGCAAGTATGTCTGTGTTCTTGGGGTCGTGTTCGAGTGAAGTAACGAGCGACTTAATGCGTTCTTTCATATGCCTTGCCCTTACCTTATCAATCGCCGCGTCAAAAACGACGGGGTTAATACGGTTTACAAAAACGGAAACTGATTACCGACCGTTTTGTATTTGCCCTTGTGCGCCGGAAACCAAAAATCAATACTAATTCGGAACAGTCTAGAAGTATATATTTAAAAAGGCAACACCTGTAATTTGTATAGCGAAACTGAACAGACTCACAGTGCGTTGCATAGACCTTATCGAAAACCGATTGCCGCGAGCGACCGGAACATATATAGTCTGCCACGAAAATTTTTGGTTGCATGAATGGCAAAAAAAAAAACGAACATAAAACGGCTCGGGCGGTACGAACTTCACGAGGAAATCGGGCGCGGCGGCATGGCGACCGTTTTTCGGGGGTACGATTCCTCCCTCAGGCGCAACGTGGCCGTAAAAGTTCTTCACCCTCACCTCATCAGTCATCAGGAAGCAAGAGAGCGATTTGAACGCGAAGCCCGATCCGTGGCCAAGCTTCACCATCATTCCATTGTGGAAATTTACGATTACGCCGAATCGGAGTCCGGTGAGGTATATATTGTAATGGAACTAGTTGAAGGGTACACGTTGCGCGATTTTCTCAACCAACGCGATTCTCAACCCATCATTGCCGAAGGCGCATTACTCATCGGAAGACAAATTTTTGTCGCGCTGAAAATGGCCCACGCCGAATGCATTATTCATCGCGATGTAAAACCGGAAAACATCCTTATCAGCAACGATGGAAAAATTCAGTTGTCGGACTTCGGCATCGCATCGTTGGCCGGAATCGGACAGATGACTGCGACCGGACAGATACTCGGCTCTCCCACATACATGTCGCCTGAGCACATTGAAAGCCCCTCTGTAGATTTTCGCGCCGACATTTTTTCGGTGGGGACCATTCTGTATGAGATGGCGGTGGGTAGCACCCCTTTTGTTGGAAACAATCCCCACCAGATCATTAAACGAGTGGTGGAAGGCTACTACGATCATCCGCTGAGTCTGAATCCTTCCGTAGGACACCCGGTTGCATCTGTCATCGTGAAATGCCTTCAGGCGCAACCCGATCGCCGATATCAAACCGCCCAGGAAGCCATCGAAGAAATCGAAACCATTCTCAGTCAGGTGGGTATTGCGGATTGGGACAACGAGCAGCTGGCATTTCTGAAAAACCCCTCCGAATGGGAAGAGGAAAAAACACCGAACATCGTGGAAAAAACCCTGATGATCGGCAAGGCAGCACAAAAAAACCGCCAATTGCCCGAAGCGATGAACCATCTGAATCGGGTATTGGCCATCGAACCAACGAATGAAATTGCCCTCAGCGCGGTCAATGTGCTTTCCAAGCGGCGACAACTGCGTCGTACATTGGAACGAATCGGCGGATTCAGCGCGATTGCCGTCATTCTTCTTGCCGCGGCCCTGGCATTTATTTTTTATCGCTATAGTCAAAGCAGTCAGGTACAAGCCGACGATGCAATCAAGGACCCGACCGGCCCCGGTCTGGAGGTGGAAACCCTGTTGGAGTCCAATGATTCTGCGGAGACCGATACGACCCAATCTGAGGATACCGGTGCGGCGAAAAAAGTGATCATCATTCAAAAAGACTCCGAAGACACCGAAAACAGCCCTGAAAAATTTGTACTCGCCGCGGATGAAGAAAAAAAAAGAAAAGCCAAAATCAAACCCGAGGCGGAACCGTCCAGTCGTAAAGTGATTTTCAACCCACAGCCGATGAGTGTGGATGTCGTGATTGATGACACCAAGAAGTTCACTTTTAAAGCCACTGATCGGGAGCGGGAACTACCCGTGGGAACCCATGTGATAAAATACGTGCCCATCGACAATCGCCTGGAACCGATGACGCAAACCATCAACCTTGTACCGTCTGAAAAACCATACACCGTTGCGGCCCGTCTGCAGTGGAAACCCGCGCGGCTTCTGGTTCGAAGCAATGTGGATACGGATGTCGCGGTCAACGGTCGCTCCCTTGGCAAAACCAATCTGCCCATGGAGCTGGACATCAAAAAGGGCCCAAATGCACAATTTCGTATTTTGTTGAGTGCCAAGGGTTACCATCCTATCGAAAAACTGGTATCTGTAAGTGCTGGAAAAATGACTGAAATAGTTGTTCACTTGGAAAAAGAATAACTTTGCATTACTTTCCGAGCAATATGTTGCGAACAAAGGTGCCAGTGTCATTGTGAGAACTCTACTGATAGTTGTATTCAGCTTGACGTCGCTGATACTATTCCATCCCGCCGATGTGAAGGCAGAAGATCCGGTGGTGAGTTTCACCAATGCCAAAAACGCATTTGAAGCGGGAGCCTATGAGGAAGCAGCATCAAGGTTTCGAACCCTGCTCGACGATAGCAACGTCAATGATGCGATGATTGTCGAAACCCACAAATACCTGGGGGTCTGCTACATTTTTTTGGGCGACGAAAAAAACGCCGAAGATCAATTCCTGAAACTGCTCAATCTGGAACCCGAATTCACCCTCGACCCGCTGGTATTCCCTATAGATGTAGTTGACTTCTTCACTTCGGTACAGCGTAAGCACGCGCTACGGCTTGAAATATTCGCCGAAGCCAAGGAAAAAGCCGAAGCCGAACAGCGAAAAGCCGATGAAAAAAAACGACTGGAAGAAATTGAACGGCTTCGAACCACCGTTTTTTATGAAAAAACAGTGACGCAACATTCCCGCCTGGTATCACTGATGCCCTTCGGCGCAGGCCAGTTCCAAAACGGACATAAGCGCAAAGGGATTGTCTTTCTCTCCGGGGAACTGTTTTTCATCACCGCCAGCGCGGTGACGTATGTACTGCACGAAGGACTGCGCGATAAAGCCTCGCCGTTTTATTCCGCCGATACCAGAAAAGATTACGAATCACTTGAAACCGGATATCGCGTGGCCAATCGAATCAGCATCGGTGCCTTGAGTCTCATGGTGTTCATCGGCATCGTCGATTCTATATATCATTTCGAACCCCAAACCGAAAAGTGGCGCAAGGTGGACGAAAAAGACGTTCCCAGAGAGCTGCAGAAAAAAAACAAGAAAAACACAACGGCGATGATCACGCCGTATTTTGACCGACATTCAGCCGGACTCGGCGCTGTCGGATTTTTCTAACAATCAATATTTCAACGCCATATGTGGATTACTCGACTGAAAGAATATGTAAAAAACCGGTATCTCGCAATCTTCGCATGCGTTGCTGTCGCTGCAGGATACGCACTTTTCGCAGGCACTTTTTCAAAACCCGCGCCGCTGCATGAACAAATATCCGAAGCCACAGGGCTCCAGGTGTCACCGTTGTCCGTGCAGTGGATTTCCGCCGTGGGCGAAGCCAATCTGAACACCGCCACCAACTTCAAGGAACTCGCTTTTCTGGCCGCCAAACCCGGCAAGAAACAACGCGACCTGTATATCGCAAATGTGAAGATTGCGCCGAAACAGACAATTGTTGAAATCAGTCGCCCCATCAATCTGACCAACTCCGATGCGGGCGACGACTACATGTTCAGCCATCGCAGGAATCGTCTGTTTGTGGCGACCCGTGTTCTGGGGCAGGTGCGCTCCGTTACGGTGTTTGATTTAACCGGCACCCGACTTCCCATAGATGAATCCTGGACCCCGTTACAGCGGATGTTCGCCAAGCTAAACGATTTCCAGAAATTCGGCCGTTTTTCGGGAATTGGAAAAACGTCCATTCGGTTTGCCACCCCTGCCAAGGAGGTGGACTTTTCGGTCATCTCCAAAAACGATACATTTTCACTGGTTCTCGAATGGAGCGATGACGAAAAGAAACAGAATGTTGCCGCCGTGGATTTACTGCACAACCGAACCCAGAGCACCCAGATTCAGGTGCTCGAAGAAGTCCGTCTTCCCAAGCGTCCGGTGCTCTGGGTGGTCGACTCTGTTCGCGAGCTGAGCTGGATTGGACCCGGCCCCATTGAATGGGCGGAAGGTCGCTTTTTCGCGCTGAAGGATCAAATCAACCAGCTGAAGTACTCCATATCCGGTGATGAAAATGATGACGATGCGCCGGAAGCGTTTTCGGCCGAAGCGGTGCATGTGGATTTGCAGCTGCCGGAAGGTACCGAAGTCGGAAACTACGATTCCATTGACTGGCCGCCCAAAGAGTTGGCGGCGCCGGTTTTCGCACATAAAAAAACCGGAGAAGGCGAATGGATTCCCGCGGATCCCGACTTCATGAAGGCGCTTCCCAACGCACCGCCGTCCGTATACAAAACCTATATCCGCACCGACCGCCGCCGGCCCTACGCGCATGTGAAACTGTATGCCTTCGATACCCGCCAGCTCAACTTGCACATGGTGGGCGGACACGAAGACCCCATCTCCACCACCGGCGAAGTGGGCACCGGACAACTGCCGCGCGACAAAGAAACCGTCGAAAATCTCGCACTGGTGTTCAATGGCGCCTTTAAAACCATTCACGGTGAATACGGAATGATGGCAGACCGAACCGTGCTGCTTCCCCCCAAAGATGATGCCGCCACCGTCGCCACCGACAACAGCGGCCGCGTGGCGCTGGGTTCCTGGCCCAAAGGTGAGCCGATTCCCGACGCGATGACGTCTTTTCGACAGAATATGGACCCGCTATTGGAAGACGGCGTGATTAATCCACGAAAACGATATCTGTGGGGATTCACCCTGGGCAGTGACCTGACCAAAATGAATACCATTCGCTCCGGGCTATGCCTGCGTCCGGACGGCATTATTGTATATGCATGGGGTGACGATCTCACCGCGGACACGTTGGGGGAAGGCATGCGCGCCGCCGGATGCTCCTACGGCGTTCACCTGGACATGAATCCGTTTCACACTTCTCTTGTGGCATTCCAGATGGAGTATCGGGGAGAAGATGTGCTGCCGAAGTTCACATACAAAAAGCTGATCAAAGATATTCGGTTCTGGCCCGACCGCTATGTACACGGCGCACCGAAAGATTTCTTCTATATGACGCTTCGCAACGCATCCCCCGACGGGGACCAATGGAACGCCGAACACATCACCCAGCCGAAGCCCGCGTTTCTTCCGTCGGTTTTCAAAAAGAACGATCACGGCGTTTCGATGGTAGCCATCGATACCCAGGCCACACGCGCAACGCTGCTTCCCGGAACCATCCCGCAAACGGTGCAGCAGACCGAAACTGCGGCCGCCAATGCGCTTCCCGAGGATTTGGGGATGGTGGTCGAGGCGCTGCTGGGCAAATGGTCTTCCAGCCGGGGTCAGATGACCAATGGAACAGTCGTCGCGTCACTAAAATCTGACGAAGCCACGCTGTATGTGGACAGCGATGGTCAACTGCAAATCGCTCCCTGGCAGTCCGGCATGGTTCAGGCAAAGGATTTCATTCAGGGTGACTGGCTTATCCGAAACGGTGAAGAAATTGCCAGGTCCACCCAGGTTATCGCTGTAGCCCGACATAAAAATTGGATTTTTCTGGCGCTCGGACATGGTCAGACCGTTTCTCAGGAATTATTAAAAATGGGTGTTCAACAGGCAATTGCATTCGATAAATCGGATGGCGACATTCTGATTCGAAGTAATGGGGATATGACCACACTCCATGGAAAAACACAGAACACCCGGGATGCGTCGCTCACCGCGCTTCGATTCAGCGCGGCGCGGCGGGCGCCTTTCGGCACGAAACTCGATCAATTTTTTGCATTGCAGGAGTCCAGATAATCTAGGATTATACAATTTTTTATGATAACATCTTCGGATATTATTTACCGCTATGGCAAAAGACAAAACAAATTCACCACTTCTTGGATATAACACAAACGTCAGACACGCTGGCCATCTGTTTCATATCCAAACCGAAGACTCGGGTGTGGATCATCCGCACGTGATTACGCATCTGTTCACCGAGGGGACCATCCTGTCTTCGAAGAAAACCGCCTACGACGAACATTTGAGCGAGCCGCACTGGGAAGACATCGTCCGGCAGTTGATGAAGGACCAACATAAGTCCATGTTCGTGGAGTTGCGCGACGGAATGCACGATGTCATTGCCGAACAGATTCTCGGGCACGAACTGGACCACACCTCGGGTGGAAAAACCCGACCGGTGAAACCCAGTCCCAAAGGCGGTTTTACCGTGCAGGGCGGCGAAAACGACGCTGAAGTGCAAGAAGTGGCATCCACGGTAGCCGCCATGGCGCCGGCGGAAATGACCACTCGAGAAAGTTTGTCCGATTCCCCCGCGCCCTCTCGCGGCATCTCCATTTTCGATTCTCCCGACGCCAACGGCACCTTCGGCGAAACCCTCATCAGCGATAAATCTCTCGATGAAGTGATTCTCAACTACCTCTCTGATGAATTAGAAGAATAGTCGGCCGGCTTTCCATTCTATTTGAAAATGCTTGTAATTCGTCCGAAGAAGCTGTCTTCGCCTTCTTCCGCGATAATCTGCTCCAATTCGCCGTCGTCGAAATACACCCCGCCGCACGAAAAGCATTTGTCGATTTTCACCCTGCGAAATTCGATTTCCTGCATGTCCATACCGCATTTGGGACATTTCATATAATGCAATTCCTGGAGCCGTTTCTTTTCTGCTTCTGCGGTTTCCCGGGCATGTTTATCGGCGGCGGCTTTCAACTTCTCTGCTTCTTGCTTGGCGAAATATTCCTGCTCTTTGTCACTGCGATTGTATGCACACATGGTTTCCTCCGTTAGAACAACTTTTACTACATAATAGGTCGCAATTTTTTTCTGTAAAGAACGAAGGCATTCGAACGGGGAGTCGCGAGTTCCGCTATTGGGTACTCAGAGAATACACATACACCGCGCCTGAAGAGTGTTCATCTTGACGGTCCGGTGGGTTTTCCGTGATGCCGTCCGCCGGTGTGTCTTCTCCGGTGGCCCCCACAGCAAGTATGGAACCGGACAAATCCAGGCTGATTCCGAAATAGTCTTCCAGATCATTGTTGAACGCCTTGATATACGCCTGCTGGCGCCAACCGTCGTTCAGCCGTTCAAACAGATACACCGCTCCAGAACTCTCCGATTCGTTGTCAAATGCGGCACCGTCAATTTCAAAGGCACTGCTGCTCTCCCCGTACGCGCCCACGGCGAGCAGATGTCCGTCAACCGCCACATCGCAGCCGAACAGATCATACGGGTCTGTATTCGCCGCCTTGAGATAAGCGGCTTGCGTCCATCCGCTGTCGGCCCGCTGAAACACATACACCGCGCCGGAAAACGTTGCATAATCATTGTAACCGTTTTCGTTCACACCGACGGAACTGCTGTCTTCCTGCTGAGCGCCCACCACCAATGTATCTTCTGAAAAATCCAACGCTGACCCGAAACCGTCTTCCGCGCCGCTGTTCGATGCTTTGATATACGCTGTTTGCTGCCATCCCCCATTCAATAGTTCGAAAATATAAACCGCCCCCGCACCGTTCATGCTGTTGTTAGTCTGGTCGCCGTCAATTCCCTGTGCACTGCTCTGCTCGCCATGGGCCCCCACCGCCAGGCGTGTGCCCTCCAGCGATAGCGCATATCCGAAATAATCGTACGCGTCGACATTAGACGCTTTCAGATACGCAGTCTGTGTCCATTGCTCGTTCTGTTTCTCAAATATATACACCGCGCCGGCCTCCACCGCGTTGTTGTCGTGCTGACTGCTGTTCACGCCCGAGATGCTTCCCGCTTCCCCAATGGCGGAAATCGCAATTCTTTCATCGTGTATATTCACACTCCATCCAAATCGATCGCCGGCCTGGGCGTTCGACGCCTTCACGTAGGCCCGCTGCTGCCACTCGCCGTTCCACCGTTCAAAAATGTACGCCGCGCCCGCGCTGGGAGCATCGTTGTTCTGTCCATCTCCGTTGACGCCGGTTGCCGCGCTGTCCTCTTCGGGAGCGCCCACCACCACAATGCTTCCGTCCACGGCCACCGACCAGCCGAAAAAATCCTCGGGATCAGAATTGCCGCCTTTCAAATAAAAATCTTCCTGCCACTGTCCGCTTTCATTTCTCGAAAAAACATACGCCGCACCGACATCGGTCACGTACTCGTCCGAACTCCAACTACTGGCCGGGGGCAACCCATTGTCGCCGTCGGAACCGACCACCATAGTATTTCCGCTGATGGAAATGCTTTGTCCGAACCGAAAAAACTGCTGAGAACTCGACGCCTTGATGTATACCGGGGTTTCCCAATCGATTGGAAAAATCGACTCGTACGGCGGATCGGTGTCTTCAGTTTCCGTGCCCGCTTCACTCAAAGTGGCGGAGTCAGCGGTTGTATCCTGTTGCCCATCTCCCCCCTCCAATACCGCGGATGAACGATAGCAGCCCGCCGATAGGATCAGCACTACCCCCAACGCCGCAACGTTCACCAGCAATTGAAGTGTTTTTCGATCCTTTTGCAGACGTTCCATTTCCCTGCCATGGTACCATTCCCCCTCGCTTTTGGGCATTGAAAATATGGAATTTGATTTTTGTGAATTGTTTTTATTGATGAGCCGTAGCATGCTCAGTCGCTACTAAAAAATACACATGTTCTATCAACGTCGTTTCTCATAACACGGCGAACAGGAGGCACCATGAATCGATACCGCGGTTTGAATTTCGGCGGCTGGCTCAGCCAGATTGACGCCATCGAAGAAAAAGACCCGACGGGCTTCCCGGGAATCGATGCGCATATGGAACAATTTCTCGGCGCCGACGATTTCACTCAGGTGGCCAAATGGGGGTTCAATCACGTTCGATTGCCGGTGGACTACAACTATTTTTTTGACGAAGAGGCCAATCCCATCAAATCGCGGTTTCGGTACCTTGATGAGGCCCTGGCAGCCGCATTGGCCAATCATCTATTGGTGATGCTGGATTTGCACAAATGCCCCGGACATACGTTTCACGACGAATCCAAACAGGTGCAGCTGCTGTTTCAGGGAGATAAACACATTCAGCTGACCGTTCGCGTCTGGCAAACCCTTGCGGAACGCTACGGCGGTTTTAAAAATGTATTGTTTGAAGTGCTGAACGAACCGGTGGCGCCGACACCTCAAATCTGGAACAAAGTGAAAGACAGATTGTGTGTGGCGATTCGCTCGTTCGCGCCGGACATCCCGATAGTGGTGGGGTCGAACATGTGGAACTGGCCAAGCACCTATCCGGACTTCACCCCGGTGAACGACGGAAATGTAGTGTACTGTTTTCATTTTTATGAACCCCTGCTGTTCACCCACCAGCAGGCGCCCTGGCTGCCGGAACCGGAATTTCGACGCGAATACGATTACCCCGACGACTATGGCAACGGCGTGGTGCGACAATACGACCTGCGCATGTCGGCGGGAAATTGGAACAAGGCGCGCTTCGAAAAAGAACTGGCGCCCGTATTCGCCTTTCGCGACAAGTATGATGTACCCATGATCTGTAACGAATTCGGCGTATATGCCGGCGTCCCCAGAGAACCGCAGTTACGCTGGATGAGCGATTTTCTGGCGGTACTGAAAGAAAACGACATCGGTTTTTCCTACTGGAACTATAAAAATCTGGATTTCGGTATCATTTCAAAAGATGAATCGACCCATGCGCATCTGGAACGCTACAACAACCCCAAACGACTCGACCGACAAATGCTGCAGGTCCTCCGCGAAGGATAAATTACAGCAAAGAGAACAAAATTAAACTGCCGGATTACTCGTGTCCGTTTAGGACGCGATTTAGTTCCTCAATGGACAGTCGTGTAATATCAGATATCATTTGTATGGGAATATGGTTGTCGTTCATCGCCCGAACAAGCTGAAGCATTTTTTTGTTGTTTTTTTGCTGTTCCTCCAGCATCCCTTTTTCCATCCCTTTTTCCATCCCTTTTTCCATCCCCTCCCGAATTCCCCTCCTCAGCCCTGCTGCCAGCCCTTTTCGTTCGGCTTCATCATACCATCCCTGAACTGTTTCTCGAAGCATGGTACTCACCTCCTGCAAATCCGCGAACGCCGGAATGTCGTCGTCGCTCCTGGTGGGGCGCAACACCCGGTCAAACCAGTTGCCAAGCGCCCGCGATAAAGACTGTTGCTCCGGTTGTTTCAGCCAGGTCAACATCTCGTGAACCACATTGAGTATAGCATGTTTTTCAACGGCGTTTTCAAGTGCAAAAAGCGAAGCAACCAGATTCTGGGCATTCTTCATGTCAGCGCCGCGTAACTTTTCATCCTGTATCTCGCCCTCATCGATTAATAAAAATGATACATGCGGCATGTAGCGCTCCATGTCACAGGAAATGTGCTCTATCAAATCGAACATCTCCGCGGAATGCCGCCATCTCGGTTTGCCATTGTACAAAACGATCGGTAGGACCGGCGGAAGTTTTCCTGTTTTCAGCAAACCACCTGTGCGGACTAAATCTTCATAGAGCAACCCAAGGTAGGTCATGATGCGAAGCGGCATCCACTTATCAGGAACGCTTTGAAACTCCAGCATGATACAGATATATATCCAGGAATCTTTCAGCTTCGCTTTCCATACCGTGTCATTGAACCGTTGGTCAAAACTATCACTGATGCGCTGCGACGCAACCTGCTCCAGTGTCGAAAAATCCAAATCCTGCACCCAATCCTGTTTGATAAAACCGGTGAGCAAATCTTTCACCATTCGTGCTTCTGAAAAAATTCTTTTATAACTGCCGTCGTAGTCCATCCAAGGCATCCTTTTTAAATGAAGTTCACCCTGCTTCGGCCGCCAACGCCAATTGTTGCAAAAAAAATAATGCTGTTGTTAAAAATGTTCGGGTCACTCGGACAGGAGGATGGGGTATTTCTGTTTGAACTCGTCGATGTATTGCCTTTCGAGCTGATACCAATTGGCTTCGGTACCCAGGCGGGCCAGAACGCTCATCAACCCGAAACGGATTCGAAACAGAAACGTGAACTCCCCGGGCAGGGTAAATTTCAATAGCTGCTGCTTCTTCTTGAACATCTCTTTCATTTCAATCGCGCTGCTCAGGTCGACCGGCGCCGTTTCATCTTTGAGCATCGGACCGTAAAAAGAGCGCAGAAAACCTCGTATCATTTCATAGTCGTAACTCTTCTCAGGGCGCACAATCTGAAGGCGCAGCAACGCCTGATGAATCTGTTCGCGCCGGTCTGAGTGCACCGCCTGGGTGAGATACGCCAGTTTTCCCACAAACTCCGGGTCAAACTGACGGGTACATCCGTGGTCGAGCATGGCGATAGTGCCGTCTTTTTGAAACAGATAATTTCCGGGATGGGGGTCACAGTTGTACATGTGGTTTCTGAACAGGGAGCCGATATAGAACTCAAACAACGCTTCCCCCAACCGATTACGGGTTTCCTGCGACGGTGCGGTCTCCAGAAAGGCATCAAATGTCACTCCGTCAACGAACGCGGTGGTGAGTACATGAGTGCCGCAATAGGCCGGAAACACGGCTGGAATCGACAACACCGGGTGCGCCTCAAACAGCCTGCGAAACGCATCCTGACAATGCGCTTCGTGAATATAGTCACATTCTTCCAAAAACCGGGTACGCGCTTCCTTCACGTAGTCGTCCACCCGGGCATTGGGATAAAAGAGTGACGCCATGCGGGTTCCCACCGACGCCGGTCCGAAATCGCTTTCAATGGCCTTTTTCACCTCCGGGTACTGCACCTTCACCGCCACCGCCGCACCGTCCACAACCGCGCGATGCACCTGCCCGATGGACGCCGCTGAAATCGGTGTCTGCACCATATTTCGCAGCAGGACATCCGCCCGGCCCCCCAGATCTGTCCGAACAATCTCCGAAACCCGGTTAAACGGCATCGGCTGGGCGTATGTCTGCAGCACGCTCAGCGCTTCCTGCAGTTCAGGAGGCAACGCCACATCGATGTAGCTCATAATCTGCCCCATCTTCATGGCAATGCCCTTTAGCTGTCCCACCGAAGTGATCAGTTTGACCAGCTTTTCGGCATCGATCTCGCCATCGGCTTCGCCGTGTTTGTGGGCCTGAAGCACCATTTTGCCGCTTTTCAGCGCGGTCAGCGCCATCCGGCCGATACGCCCGGGAGAAGACGTCGGAATCTTCGCCCCCTGCTTCTTGGCCAGGGCATCCAGCATTTGGGTTCGAATATTCGATTTCATGTCTGAAAGTATACCGGTTTCCTTTTCTTCAGCAGCGTAAATCGCGTAACAATTCGCTCACATGGCGATTTTTTCATCTATATGAGCAAAATCCCTCGCAGTATATGCCTTTTTTCGCTGTTCCCCGGGTTTGGCTTGTGTTTTCGGGCGGAAATAGGATATTGCCGATATGATTTGTGACAATGGTGTGACAAACCGGTAACAAAAATATAATGAACTTCTCAGTCCCAGGGTAAAGGAACCAACCTCATGAACATTGATTACTTCGATATGCTAGTGGGAATTTTCGGCGGATTGGCGCTTTTTCTGTACGGAATGAAAGTAATGAGCGACGGTCTGCAGAAAGTGGCCGGCGACAAAATGCGCTCCGTGCTTTCCGCGATGACCACCAACCGGTTCGCCGGGGTGGGCACCGGCTTTGTCGTTACCAGTGTCATTCAATCGTCCAGTGCAACCACCGTGATGCTGGTGGGTTTCGTGAATGCGGGGCTTCTTACCTTGAACCAGTCCATCGGCGTCATCATGGGCGCCAATATCGGTACCACTGCCACCGCCTGGCTGGTGGCGATTTTCGGTTTCAAAATTAAAATTGCTTTGATGGCGCTGCCGGCCATCGCCATCGGTTTCATACCCCGCTTCACCGGACATCGAAAACTGGCGGACTGGGGGGAAGTGCTCATCGGATTCGGTATTCTCTTTATCGGCCTCGGTTTCATGAAAGACGCCGTAAGTGTTCTGAAGGGAGCGCCGCAGGTGGAAACCTGGATCGCCTGTCATTGCAGCGCCGACACCATCGTCAACCGCTTCGTCCCTGTTTTTGTGGGAATGATTTTCACCTTTATTGTACAGTCCTCATCCGCAGCCATGGCGGTCACCATGACCATGGCGGCTCAGGGGCTCATCGACATTCCCACCGCCTGCGCCCTGGCGCTTGGGCAGAATATCGGAACCACCATCACTGCCAATCTCGCGGCCATCGGCACCAGTACCGCTGCCAAACAGGCGGCGCGGGCGCACTTTCTGTTCAACCTGCTTGGTTCGGTCTGGCCGATTCTGCTGTTTACGCCGTTCCTGGCGGCAATCGACATCATTTACCCGGCCGCCGCCAAAATCGATTTTCATGTCATTCGCAATATTCAGGACCCGGAGCAGCTGAAGGCGGCCGTCAAAGCCGCCGCGTTTCCGATTACGGTGTACCTGGCCATTTTCCACAGCGCGTTCAATATTATCAACACCGCCCTGTTCCTGCCGTTCTCCAACCAGCTGGCGTGGCTTTCCGCCAAACTGGTACCCGGCAAAGACAACGAAGAAATCCATCTTCGCTTCCTCGACCCCAAAGTGATGGAGTCGGCCCCCATGGCGCTCCACGCGGCGCGGGGAGAGCTGAACCGCATGCTGCAGGAAGTGGAACAGATGTTTGAGCAGGTATTGGATTTGGTCACCCACCCCAAGAAAAAAATGGGCAAGACAGCCGACGATATTTTGCGCCGGGAACAAACCATTGACCTGCTCGAAAAAGAAATCACCGAATACCTGGTCCCCGTGGCGCAGCTGGAACTCTCCGCCCAGCAGAGCCACGAAGTGGGCGGCATTCTAAACTGCGCCAACGACCTGGAGCGCATCGGCGACCACTGTGAATCGCTGTTGCGTCTGGCGAAAAAGCGCTACGAAAAGAAAATGCCGTTCTCTGAGGACGCCATCGCCGATATTCTGGAAATCGGTGACCACGTGAGAAAATTTATGTCGCTGCTGCACCAGCACATCTTTGATTCCTCAGGCCAAATCATGAAAGAAGCCGATGCCTACGAAACCGAAATCAACGCCCTACGTAAAAAAATTCGCAAAGGCCACATCGCTCGACTGAACAATCAGGAATGCACCGCTCAGCAGGGATTGATTTACATCGACATGCTCACCAGCTTCGAAAAAATCGGCGACCACGCCTACAACGTGGCACAGGTTTTCGCCGGAGAGCGATAAGCGCCATCCCCTTCTACATCCATTGCACCCAGATGCCTTTGTCCCAGTCGTCGGTTTCATTTCGGAAGGCACCCCTATAGGTCGCTGTTGTATCGAAAAATCCATCATTGGGGGGCACCATTCCGCCCGCCACCGGTATCTCAGGTTTGTACATCCGAGCGGTGCGTCGAATGCAGCCCGCAATGCCGGGGTCCGCTGTTGAATTTTTCAAATATCGCTGCATTACGTATCGATATTCATTGAAATCGCTGTCATCGTTCTTGTACGCGCCGCGCCGGTCATTGCTTTCCGGGTAGGCTATGATATGCTGCAGATTTTCATAAAACGTGCTGGCGATAATTTTCACCGACGTGTGCTCATTGCGAACATCGTATCCTGCGGCAAACCCGGTAAAAATGGAGTTTCCAACAACGCCCTGGGTACCGCGACGGACAAGAACGCCATAGTGCTCCCGCACCTTCGGGTCGTTTTGCCCGCACAACGTGGCGTTATAAATGGTGGGAGCGCTAATCGGCGCAGTTCCGATTCCCCGCAGATCATTGCCCCCTTCCAAACCGTTGGCGCCATCGGCCGTATCGTCCCCACCCGCAAGCAGAATGAACTGCAACCGTCCGACGTACCCATAGTTCCAATCAAACCCATCGTCCCCCGGAGACTGACAAATCAGGTATTTGGCATCCACCGTGCCGCCGAAAAAAGCGAAGCAGTCCTCCCGCACATGTCTAACCTGTATATGATTCACTTTGGTAAATCTACCGACCCCACCGAATGTGAGGCCGTTTGTTCGGGCGTTCGGCGCGAGTTCCCGTCCGGCGTATTCGATGCGCACATATTCCAGTATTCCGCTATCGTCATCAGGATTGTCTCCGCCGTATTCGGCGCCGAAAGAGATGCCGTCCAACACGGCAGTCTGCTCCGCATTGTGGGAATTATTGACCGGCGCAAACCCCAGAACGATGATTCCGCCCCAGTCCCCCGAAGCGCGTCCCCCCTCCTTTTCGGCGCTGGTGAACACAATCGGATGCTCGGCGGTTCCCTGCGCGATAATGCGCGCTCCCGGTTGTACGATTAATGTTCCCGCAGACGCTTTGTCGCCCTGAATCACCGTACCTGCCTGAATCATCAAAGACGCTCCCGCATGCACATATACCGTATTTTTCAACAGGTATATCCTGTCGTTGGTGAGTACGGTGTCTTCTTCAATATCACCGGATAACACCACCGGATATTTTCCCGAACCTCGACGACGCGCATCTATCTCTTCGGACGCATCGGCCGTAGTCTGCACCGCCGTATTCTCTGCGTCGCCGATGCGTTCAGACAGCCCCAGGCGAGTGGCCAGGTCACCGAATTTCACAGCGCTGTTTTTCACGTACCACATGGCGCCAACCAGCATCAGCGCGGCCGCGGCCGCAATCATCACCGTATACTGTTTGAATTTTCTTTTTACCGGCGTAGTTGATGGGCGGATACCGGTAGGTAATTTGCAATCCACTGTCGCTTCTTCGGAAAATGACGACTCCGAAAAACCTCCCTGACTGCTGCTGTCCACCACCAGCGAACCGACCAACTGCTGCGGCACGTCCAGCCTGGGAATCATATTCCACTCTGTGGGTGTCTTTCCTGCCAAAAGGCCATGTTGAAAATCGTTGTACAAACGCAACTGCTGCTCTATACAACGACCGATTCGGGTTCTCTGCTCGGCAAATCGTCGGCGCACAATTTCAGCCAATTCCCGGGTGCTCAGACTTCCACCGATTTCTTGAAGATAGTCTTCAATCTCGTCTTGAAACTCCTGCGCGGTGGCATAGCGTTGTTCCACTGCGGCCGCGGTCGCGCGAGACACAATCCATTTCAGCGCATCGGGAACGGTTCCGGGTAAGCTGTCCTCGTTGGGAAAGTTCCCGGTGGTCAGGGCGTTCATTATCTCGATTTCGGATTTACCTCTGTACATGCGTCGTCCGACGATTGCTTCCCACAATACCACGCCGAGCGAAAACACATCTGCCCGTCGGTCCACCACTCCGCTGGTAAACTGTTCAGGGGGAAGATATCCCAGTTTTCCCTTGAAGACGCCGGCCTGGGTATCGGCTTTGGAATCCAACGCTTTGGCGATACCGAAGTCCACCATTTTCACCGCGCCGTCATACGTGATAAAAATGTTTTGCGGGGTGGCATCCCGGTGCACGATATGAAGCGGCAGACCATCGAAATCGGTCAGTTCATGTGCATGATGAAGTCCGCTCAATGCCTGTGCCAGAATGCTTAAAAACAGACGCGGCGTATTCGGCCCGGGATTTCGCAGTTCCTCCTGCATCAGGCGCCCCAGCGTCACCCCATCCAGGTACTCCATAACAATGTAGTGAACGTCGTCGTCACGGCCCGTTTCAAATGTCTGTACGACATTCGGATGATTGAGGCGCGCTGCAATGCGGCCCTCATCCAGAAACATCGCCAGAAACTCCGGATCCTCAATTAATTTATGCTGAAGCACCTTCAGCACCAGCAACTTGCCGAAGCCGCCGGGGCCGTCCTTCATTGCAAGATACACATCTCCCATCCCCCCGTGACCAATGGTCGCCAGAATATGGTATCCGCCCAGTCGTCGCGTCATCTGCATGGTTCTCTCCTGTGATAAACAACTCGTTTTCTGCTTGCAATGCCGACAGATTCCGAGGCTCAAATATCTCAACTGCGCGACGAGTACATGACCGACAAGTGAAACAATCGTGAAGATTTGAGGGGGGGG
>JAFGXQ010000057.1 GCA_016936575.1 Deltaproteobacteria bacterium | reverse complement strand
GTATCGGTATCGGTATCGGTATCGGTATCGGTATCGGTATCGGTATCCGTATCGGTATCCGCATCCGCATCCGTGTCTGAATCGGTGTCACTATCTGAGTCAGTATCAGCATCTGAATCAGTATCACTATCCGTGTCTGCATCCGATTGGACCTCAGTATCATAAGGATCGGTCCCCACGGTATCTTTCCCTGTGTCCGTACAGCCGAAACCGAAGGATATTCCAACGAGAAAGAGGACGACAATCATTGGCTTACGTTGTTTCATAAGTAATCTCCATTAAAATATTTGCCCCGTGGGTCCTTTTATTGGGGACGTTACGCAACTCTATTTATAGTGATTCTAGAAACCACAAAGCGGGCGGATTTCTCTGTTTTTTAGGAACAAAAATCTCAATTCAAGGCATTGTTGTGTTCTTTCCGCCTGTTTTTCCATTGGGATAAGCACTTCCTTACAAAACATTAAAAATGGAGACTCTAATGAAATACGAAACGACCTTTTTATATTTGTTCTTCTCTTTCGGGCTTTGTTTCCTGCTGGGATGCACAGAGGACAACAAAAAAGGGGAGTCAGATACCGACAGCAGCGCCGATGCAGATGCAGATGCGGATGCGGACGATGGCCCTCCTTCGTCTGATGACTCGGACTTCGGCGGGTTAACAAATGACGACAGCGAAAGTGAAAGCGAAGAACCCGCCATAGCCGATACGGCGACGGCGGGCAATGATACGGAAACATCGACCGATGCCGACACGGACTCAGATACAGACGCGGATACTGACTCTGACACCGACTCAGATATCGACACCGACGCAGATACTGACGCAGATACCGACAGTGACACCGATGGATGTGTGAATATCCCGGCGCGAATTGAGGCAGAGGATTATATCGCATTTTCTGAGAGTGACGATGTTAACGAAGGTGTCGGATGCGATCGGGGTGACGGTGTGGATTTGGAAGTCACACAGGACAGCGCCGGCGGCGGCTGCAACGTGGGTTGGACCGTGGCCGGAGAGTGGCAGGAATACTGCATTGATGCGGGCGCCGGCGGAAACTTTGGTATCTTTACACGGATTGCCAGTGACGTGGCAGCGAGTACCATTCGTGTGGAAATAGACGGTGTGGATGTGACAGGGGCTTTGACTGCGCCCACTGATGGTTGGCAGGTGTATTCAGACGTCGGCGTCGCCGGCGTGCCCATCAGTGCCGGGACGCATACCATGCGCGTTATTCAGGAAACCGGGGATGTAAATATCAACTGGATTGATTTCAGCGCCTCCGATGGCGATACCGATACGGGTACGGATACAGGTGCGGATTCTGATTCCGAGAATGATCTGGAGTGCGGAACAGACACCTTTCCAGACCCGATCATCGACACCTTCGCAGCGCCGGATTGGACGGAGTGGAACGCCTCTCCGGAAGTATTTCAAGTCAACCGTGAACCCGCCCATGCGACCATGATGCCCTATGCAACGGTGGCGGCCGCCCTTCGTGGCGATCGATCAACCTCCGACTATGTCTCGTCATTAAATGGTACGTGGAAATTTCGTTTGGCGGATAATCCGGATCAAAAAACGCAGGATTTTTACCAGGCGGATTACGATGTCAGCGGCTGGGGGAACATAGCGGTTCCGGGTTGCTGGCAAACCCAGGGGTACGACTATCCGATATATACCAACGTTACTTATCCGTGGACAGGGTACGAAAACCCCTCACCGCCCAATGCCCCCACCGTGTACAATCCGGTTGGGGCGTACAAGCGAACGTTTACAAAAAATCCTTGCTGGGGCGGAAGACGGATACATCTGGTATTCGAAGGGGTGGAGTCAGCGTTTTATGTGTGGATCAACGGCGGATACGTGGGCTACAGCGAAGACAGTTTTACCCCTGACGAGTTCGACGTGACGGATTTTATTAAAAAAGGTGAGAACACCATCTCCGTGGAGGTGTACCGGTGGTCGGACGGGAGTTGGTTGGAAGATCAGGATTTCATCCGACTCAGCGGTATCTTTCGAGATGTCTACCTGTACTCCACCCAGGATGTTCGCATCAGCGACGTCACTGTGACCACTGATCTCGACGATTCGTACACGAATGCGACCTTGGGAATACGCACCGACATTCAGAATGACGGGGCAGCGGTGAGCGGCTACACCTTGGAGAGCACGCTGTATGATGCCGACGACGAGGTTGTGTTGCCGACAGCCCAAACGAGTGTCACTGTTTCCGATAATGGTGAATCGGAAATTACAGAAAGCCGTGCCATATCCAATCCAAACAAATGGTCCGCGGAATCACCCTATTTGTACACCCTGGTTCTGGTGCTGAAAGATGGGAGCGGCGAGGTTGTCGAAACCCGTAGCGTCAAGGTGGGCTTTCGCGAATTCGGCCTCGTCAACGGCAAGATGACCCTCAACGGTCAGCGGATAATGCTCAAAGGGGTCAACCGACACGAGATGCACCCGGATCTCGGCCGTGCCGTCGATTACGACACAATGGTGAAGGACGTGGAGATCATGAAGCAGTTCAATATTAATGCGGTGCGCACCTCCCACTACCCCAATCACCCCCTTTGGTTGGATTTGTGTGATGAGTACGGTTTATATGTCATCGATGAAACCAACCTGGAGACCCACGGTGTGAGGGACGATGTCCCGGCAAGTGATGATTCCTGGCGAGCCAATGCGGTGGATCGCATTCGAAACATGGTTGAGAGAGACAAAAATCATCCGTCGGTGTTGATTTGGTCCCTGGGCAATGAGGCCGGCGGCGGCGATGTCTTTTTTAGCATGGCCGATTGGGCACACGACAACGATCCCACCCGTTTGATTCACTACGAGGGGTACAACGTCGCAGCAGATATTGAGAGCTATATGTACGCCGGCGTTGAGACCGTGCAGAACTACGGAAATCCCAACAAGCCGCTTATGTTGTGTGAATACGCACACGCCATGGGCAACAGCGTGGGGAATCTATCAAAATATTGGGATGCCTTCGAGAGCAATCCCAACGCCCAGGGCGGGTTCATCTGGGATTTCGTGGACCAGGGGCTTCGACACGACAATTCCGAATACTTTGATTTCGGCGGAGACTGGGGCGACCACCCCAATGACGATAACTTTTGCGCCAACGGCCTCATCAACGCGGATCGAACGGTCCAGCCCGAAATTTTTGAGGTGAAAAAAGTATACCAAAACATTGCGGTGCTTCCCGTTAATCTGACCGCCGGGCAGGTGGAAATTGTTAACAAGTTTTTGTTTACCAATCTAAATGAACTGAACGGGCATTGGCGTCTTTTGGCCGACGACACGATTCTGCAAGAAGCGGATTTGTCGAGCGCGGACCTGAATATCGCTCCCCTTGATAGCAAAACGGTTTCCCTTGATTTCGACGGTTTCACTGCGGAGGCAGGCGTCGACTATTGGCTCGAATTGAGCTTCCGTCTCAAAGAAGACACACTTTGGGCAGATGCCGGTCATGAAGTTGCTGCGGAACAGTTCAGCGTTCCCTTTACCACGCCGTCTGTAACGCCGGTGGACCCGTCCGGCATGCCCGCCATGACGGTTAATAATTCCACCTTCGAAGTAGATATTCAGGGGGCGGATTTTCACCTGGTGTTTGACAAGAACGAGGGGACCATTTCGTCTTTCGTCTATAACGACACGCCCTTGTTGGTTAGCGGTCCGGTTCCCAATTTTTGGAGAGATCCTCTCGATAACGACTGGGGAAACGGCATGCCCCAGCGAACCGGCACCTGGAAGAACGCTGGTGCAAACCGGAGCGTTGAGAATGTTTTTGTGACTGAAATATCGAGCCGGGAAATCCGAATCGAGGTGCAGTTCAGCCTTCCCACCACATCCACGTCCTATTTCGATGTGGATTATGTGATTTACGGAAGCGGCGACGTGGTGGTCTCCTGCACGCTGTCTCCGGGCAGCGACCTACCTGAAATTCCGGAGGTGGGAATGATCATGACGCTGCCGGGGGGCCTCGAAACCCTCACGTGGTATGGTCGGGGGCCGGAGGAAAACTATTGGGACCGCAAATCCGGATCCGATGTTGGGGTGTATACCCGAACGGTTGACAGTATGTTTGTGCCGTATATGGAACCGCAGGAGACCGGCAACAGAACCGACGTTCGCTTCGCCACCTTGACCGACGATCAAGGCGTTGGACTCGGCGCCTTCGGCCTGCCGGTAATGGAGATAGGCGCGCTGCACTACCCGCCTGCTGCCTTTGAAAACGCCAAGCACCCCTACGAAATGACCCGGGACAACAACATCACGTTGCGCCTCAACTACCGACAGATGGGCGTGGGGGGAGACAACAGCTGGGGGGCCCAGCCTCATCCCGAGTTCCAAATTCCGGCCAATCAAAATTACGCCTATTCTTTCCGCTTAACCCCCATTTCGAGCGGCAAGCCCTCGCCCATGGAATTGAAAAAAACGGGATTTGAACCGTAGGTTTGCTGTTCGTCAAAGTCGCGGGATAGGGTACCTTGCTTTTTGAAAATCGTTTTTCACCGCAAACATGCAATATCCGCCGTTTTTTTTAAGGCACGCCACTGCAAGATTGGACGTTGCATTAACGGAGGTTACAGCATTTGCAGCACTAACTGTAGCGTGGTAGTTTATCTGCCACGTTGCACCAATTGCGGCCGGGCATAATGCCCGGACCCTTCTACATTTAAACCTGTACTTTCAGAAATGTAATCGATTGTCTTAACTCCGCCGAAGGCTAAAATTGGGGTGATGCCGTCAAATAAAAATATGCAGTTCAATCCGTTTTGGGTTACGAACGACCACTGCTGTGTGAATTTGGTCTGTGTTTACATTTCGCGAAATGGTTCGCGACATGGGGTATGCTGCGGCTGCTGGCCAAACGAGTGCGAGTTACATGAAAAATTAAGTAAAATAAGGAGTATGACGTATGAAATGGGTATGGGTAAAAGCAGTGTTTTTGTTTTTCGGTGCAATGGTTGCTATTGCATGTTCGGACGGTAGCGGGGCGTCGGGAGATGATTCAGATGAACCTCTGGATAGTTCCAGCGACATCGATACAAGTGTTGATTCTGCTACGGATTCTTCTACCGGCACAGAAGATACTCCGGATACTGCGTCAGATCAGGTGATGGATTCGGATACTCATTTGGATGTCGATACGTCTGAAGACACCGACACCGGTCCGTTTACAATCGACACCGACGCGAGCGGCACGGTGCGCTGGACCGATTCCAACGGAAACGAGTTCGGGCTGTATCTTCCCGATGGTTGGGCCGGGGCTGAGTTGCCGATTGTGATGTTTTTGCACGGATATACCAATAATCCGCTGTCGGCGCAGCCGTGGATTGTATCGGCGTTGAATCAGATTGAACCCTGCGCGGTTTTTTTACCTTATCGTCCAGCCAGCGAGGGCGCCGCAGCCTGGGGTGGAACGTATGATCCTGCGTTGCGCACCGCGATGGTAGCGACCATGTCGGAATTGGATCGTATTGTAGAGGAGTGTGGGTTTAATGCGGCGCGTCAATATGTGTACGGAGAGTCTATGGGCGGTGAAGGCGTGTTCGCACTGTTATATAATTTTCCCGAGCAGTTCGGCGGCGCGGTGGCCGTAGCGGGATATACCTTGCTGAAGGGCGCGGAACAGATGGCGCAAACGCCGTTATGGATTTTACACGGTAATGCCGACACAATTAATCCGGTATCGTCATCCCAAAATATTTATCAGGCGATTCTAGATGCCGGGGGCTCCCACGTCACCTATACGGAATTCGACGGCGTGGACCACAACCCATCTATCTCCATGGCCGCCGGCGAACCCGGACTCCTGCAATGGTTGCTGGGAAGTATTCATCCATAGCATCATAATCCGCCCGTTTTTTTTGAGGCACGCCACCGAAAGGTTGGATGTTGTACAAACGGAGGTTTTAGATGCGATATTTTTTAATGATAATAGCGGGTGTGTTTATTTGTGGGATTTCTTTCACAATGGGTTGTTCGCAGAATGCGAGTGACAATGGTGAATCCGATGCGGATGCGGATAGTGACGATGGCCCTCCTTCGTCCGATGACTCGGACTTCGGCGGGTTGACAAATGACGATAGTGAAAGCGAAAGTGAAAGCGAAGAACCCGCCATAGCCGATACGGCGACGGCGGGCAACGATACGGAAACATCGACCGACACAGACACAGACACAGACACAGACACAGATGCCGATACAGATGCCGATACAGATACAGACACCGACACAGACAGCGACACCGATACGGACACCGACACCGATACGGACACCGACGCCGATACGGACACCGACGCCGATACGGACACCGACGCCGATACGGACACCGACGCCGATACGGACAGCGATACCGATGGGGATGAATGTGTAATCATTCCAGCGCGTGTGGAAGCCGAAGACTATGTGGCATTCTCCGAGAGTGACACGGTCAACGAGGGAAGCGGTTGTGATCGGGGGGACGGCGTGGATCTGGAAACCACCCAGGACTCCGCCGGCGGTGGCTGCAACGTGGGATGGACCGTGGCAGATGAATGGCTGGAGTACTGTGTGGACGCCCAAGATGGCGGAACCTTCAACATCTCCGCGCGGATTGCCAGTGATGTGGCAGGCAGTACCATTCGCATCGAAATTGACGGTACGGATGTAACTGGGTCGGTTACTGCTCCAGTCGATGGCTGGCAGGCATATTCCGATGTGAACGCCGGCAATGTGGAGATTGGCGCGGGAACCCACACCGTGCGCGTGATTCAGGAAACCGGCAATGTAAATCTGAACTGGTTCGATTTCGGTGCGGGCGACGGCGACACAGATACCGACACGGATGCCGACACGGATGCGGACACGGATGCGGACACGGACACAGATACCGATACCGACGCGGACCCCAGCAACGGATGCGGCGTCATGGACGGCGCGCAGGTACTCACTGCAGGCGGTACGTCGGTTTCGGGGGGCCTTGCCACATCGACGCGGCTCAGCATCAATAGCAACGGAGAGAATCGAGACTTCATCATCGATATTCCCGCGGATTACGATCCCAACCACCCATACCGACTGATCTTCTCCTGGCACCAGGCCTATGGTTCCGCAGAAGGAAATGCCAACGGTCAGTATCCGGCGAACCCCGGTCCCAACTTTGATGCGGAACACTATGCGTTCTTCGGACTGAAGCGCGCAGCGCAAGCGGCTGGAGATTCTGCCATTTTTGTTTCCCCTCAGGGCATCACCAATTTCCCTTGGGATTACAATCGAGACGTTGTTCTGTTTGACAATTTGCTCGAACGCATCACCGAAAATCTGTGCGTCGACGAAAGCAGAGTGTTCACGACGGGTTTCAGCTTCGGCGCCATGATGAGCCACGCGCTTTCGCTGGGTCGCGCCGACAAGTTGCGCGGCGCAGTCACGATGGCGCCGGCGAACTGGAACTTCACCCAGCCGACCGACACCGCCGACGCGGTGGCCTACTTCTCTATCACGGGCATGAGCGACGGCACCTGCAACTGGATCAGGCCCGGTAGCGACTTTGAGGGCGGCATGTACTGCTCCCTCAATCACGCCGAAGAAAACGGCTGCACACTGCCCGATGACCTCATCACAGCGTCGGGTGGAACCAACCAGCACGTTTGCTACGACTATGAGGGCTGCAATGAAGGGTATCCGGTCAAGGTGTGTACGTTCGACGGCGCACACACTCCGTCGAGTGTGAGCAATGGTTCACCGGGAGATGATGGCTTGTACGCGTTTGTTCCGCCGCTGGCCTGGGAATTCATCTCCCAATTGTGAGACGACGAGATTCCTTTTTCTCGTCAAAAGCATTGAGTAGAGCCTCCAAGAGGCCTCCAGACCCCCGATGACTGTATCGATAGACAAATAGTATCCGCCCGTTTCTTTGGACTGCACCGCACTGAGATGTTGTATTAACGGAGGTTTGGATGCGATATTTTTTATTGGTAACGGCAGGTGTGTTTCTTTGTGGGCTTTATTTTACAACAGGCTGTTCGCAAAATACCAGTGACAGTGGTGTATCCGACGCTGACACGGATACGGATACCGATGCGGATGCGGATTCTGACGATGGCCCTCCTTCGTCCGATGACTCGGACTTCGGCGGGTTAACAAATGACGATAGCGATAGCGAAAGTGAAAGCGAAGAACCCGTCATAGCCGATACGGCGACGGCGGGCAACGATACGGAAACATCGACCGACGCCGATACAGACACGGACACGGACACGGACACGGATACCGATACCGACACGGACACGGATACCGATACCGACACGGACACGGATACCGATACCGACACGGATACGGATACCACCGATACCGACACGGATACCGATACCGACACGGATACCGATGCGTGTGTGAGCATACCAGCGCGAATTGAAGCTGAAGACTACATTAACTTTTCAGAGAGCGACACGGTCAACGAGGGAAGCGGCTGTGATCGCGGTGACGGCGTGGATCTGGAAACCACCCAGGATACCGCCGGCGGCGGTTGCAACGTGGGATGGACGGTTGCGGATGAGTGGCTGGAGTACTGCATTGATGCGGGCGACGGGGGAGACTTCAGTATTTCAGCTCGAATCGCGAGTGATGTGGCTGCGAGTACCATTCGGATTGAAATTGACGGTGTTGATGTAACCGGTTCACTGTTTTCTCCGTCCTACGGCTGGCAAGTATATTCCACCGTGGGTGTCGACAGTGTGGCCATTGGTGCGGGGACCCATACTATGCGTGTGGTGCAGGAAACCGGCAATGTGAATTTGAATTGGCTTGATTTCGGGGCTCCCATCGTGGATACGGACACGGATACGGATTCCGACATTGTAGGGGCGACACCCCCCATGGGATGGAATTCCTGGAACACGTTCGCATGCAACGGTCTCAACGAGTCGGTCGTTAGAGCAACGGCAGATGCTTTTATCTCGAGCGGAATGGCGGCGGCAGGGTATCAGTATGTCAATCTGGACGACTGTTGGATGGATGGACGGGATTCCACCACAGGTCGCTTGAAGTGGGACACCAGCAGCTTCCCATCGGGGATTCCCGCACTTGCGGAGTACATTCACAGCCTGGGCCTGAAGATTGGAATCTATACGACCCCCAACCATCTGACCTGCACCGGTCTCTATGGAAACGATCCCAGACGAGTGGGCAGTCTCGGATATGAGGACATCGACGCCCAAACATTTGCGGAGTGGGGAATCGACTACCTCAAGTACGACCTATGCGCCGGTGACATGGCCAGCTTCATTGTGATGCGGGACGCGTTGCGGGCCACGGGCCGTCCTATTTTTTACAGCATCAATCCCGCCAATCAGGGCCCGTTCTGTACGCCGACATATTGCGCGACCGCGCCTCCCGGCCTCGACTTCAATCTGACAGAGGTCGCAAACATGTGGCGCATTGAGATGGATATTTGGGATGGCTGGAACGAAGTTCTCCGGTGCATAGACGCAAACAAAGACGAATACATCGGGGCAGGCCCGGGGCACTGGAATGACCCCGATATGTTGGAGGTGGGCAATCCGGGTCTAAGCGACGCGGAAAGTCGCGCGCATTTCAGCATGTGGGCGATTATGGCGTCCCCGCTCATCGCCGGCAACGATGTGACCCAAATGAGTCCGACAACAATAGAAACCCTCACGAACGCCGAAGTGATTGCCGTGAACCAAGACCCCCTCGGGTACCAAGGTCGTGTGGTAGCTACCCCCGGCGGAGACGTTGAAGTCTGGTCGAAGGACCTATCTGAACCGAACACCCGTGCGGTGGCACTGTTCAATCGCGGCGCTGGGAGTTCGTCCATTACCGTTCAGTGGAGCGACATCGGTCTTCCCTCCGGCGCTGCCTCGGTTCGCGATCTTTGGGCTCATCAGGACCTCGGATCGTTCACCGATTCGTTCACAATGGACGCGGTAGCCGGCCATACGGTCGTAATGCTCAAGATAGTGAGCACGAATTGAATAAAGGAAGAAAGCCCGGCCGTCCGTGTGCCCCCCGTGTGACAGAGGCTTATACGCGTTTGTTCCGCCGTTAGCCTGGGAATTCATCTCCCAATCCGCCCGTTTTTTTTGAATGCACTGCACTGAGATGTTGGATGTTGTATTAACGGAGGTTCAGATGCGATACTTTTTATTGATGATGGCGGGTGTGTCTATTTGTGTATTTTTTTTCACAATTGGTTGCTCGCAGAATACCGGCGAAAATGGTGAATCCGATGCGGACGCGGATTCTGATTCTGATACAGATGCGGACACAGATGCAGATACGGATACTGACGCGGATGCGGATGCGGATACGGATGCGGATACGGACGCGGATGCGGATACGGACGCAGATGCGGATTCTGATGCTGATACAGACGCGGATACAGACACGGATGGCGACTCTGATACCGACGCCGACACGGATACAGATACAGACACAGACGCGGATACAGACACTGACACCGACACCGACACGGACACGGATACCGACACAGATACGGACACAGATACTGACACGGACACCGACACGGACACCGACGCAGACACGGATACCGACACGGATAGCGACACGGATTCCGATGCTTGTGTGAGCATACCAGCGCGAATTGAGGCTGAAGACTATACCAATTTTTCAGAGAGCGACGCGGTTAACGAAGGAAGCGGCTGTGATCGCGGTGACGGGGTGGATTTGGAAACCACCCAGGATAGCGCCGGCGGCGGTTGCAATGTGGGATGGACGGTTGCGGATGAGTGGCTGGAGTACTGCATTGATGCGGGCGACGGGGGCAACTTCAGTCTCTCCGCGCGGTTGGCCAGTGATGTGGCAAATCGCAGTATTCGCATCGAAATCGACAGCGTGGATGTTACCGGTTCGCTCATCGCGCCGACCGACGGCTGGCAGGTGTATTCCGACGTGGGTGTCGGGAGTGTGGCCATTGGTGCGGGAACCCATACTATGCGTGTGGTGCAGGAAACCGGCGATGTGAATTTGAATTGGATTGATTTCGAGGATCCGTACGAAGACACGGACACCGGCACAGACACGGATACCGAGATCGCCCGAGCACCTAAGCCCTTCATGGACTACATCAAGCCGAGACCCATCACCTGCCCACTCAGCTCTGAGACCTGGGGCGTTGACGGCGTGCTGCCGCGTGACCTCTGCAACGGCATCGAGAGCGTCCGCGGCGCGGGCATTGGACCCGAGTACTACTACTGGGACGCTCAAATCATCAAAGCCCAGAACGGCGAATACCACATGTTCATGAGCACCTGGAACGCGATTACCGAATCGTTCAATCCGGGCTGGCTGGGCTCCGATGCCTACCACGCCATCAGCGCGCAAGGGGTGTTGGGGCCCTACGAACGCGTGGACTATGTGTGGAGCGACGCCGGCGCACAGCCGCATAAGGGGCACAACGTTACCGCCCTTGAGCTCTTGGACGGGACCTACGCCATCGTGGTGAGCGAGACCCGACCCTTCACCATCTACACGTCGAGCGACCTCGACGGCCCCTGGACGAGCTGCCAACCGCAGACCTCGCTCTATCAATCCAACGTCAGTCTCATCCAGCGTCATGACGGTCGGTTCCAGATTGTGCAGCGCAATGGGCACATCGCGCTCTCTGACACCCTGTGCGGGAATTACGTGCAGCAAACTCCAACGACTTCTTATCCCGTCCGCGATGGCGCCAGCATCTACCCGGAGCGGGACTCGATACCACTCGTGGATAATCCCACCTTCGAATGGGAAGAGGACCCTCATATTTGGCGCAGTGGCGGCGTCTACCACGTTATCTACTCGGGTTCCGGAGACCGTGTGGGATATCACCTGTATTCGGAGGACGGTATCAACAACTGGCAGGACAACGGCTACGCATGGTCGCCGCGGGAATGGGAGCGAATCTTCTGCTTCGAGGACGGCACCTGCAACCAGTGGTACAAAATGGAGCGCCCGGGTGTGGTGTTGGAAAACGGTCATCCCACCCATCTTACCTGGGCCGTGGCCGACGTGGACAAGGACTTCGCGATACCGGCAAACTCCAACCACGGCAGCAAGATCATCGTGGTGCCTTTTGACGGCGTGGCGTTCGATTTGGACTTCGGCACCGGGAGCACGGGCGGAACCAACGGTGAATGAGAAGCAGTCGGTGAATGAAATTCGGGCGGTGGAGCTACCGTAGTTGGGTTAACTCAAGGAAGTGTGTGTTCTTTCAGTATGGGCCAGGCGATGGTGGCGTTGCCGTAGTCGTGACCGCCGCCCTGGGTGGTGCAGAGACCTACTTCGACGCCATCCTGGCACTGAGTGTATAGCTGACAGTTATTGCCGATGTCAGTGGGGGAACCGGCGCAGCTGTCGAGTTCGGCCCATTTTTCAAGGGTATCGACTGCACCGAGGAAGGTGATGGGATGACCGGAAACCACATCGGAGTAGCCGCCGTCGTAAGGGACCACAAAGTCGCCGGTGCTGCGGAATGACAATACGGTAATCGGCCGGGACGGTGTGCAGGTGGGAATGTTTTCTTCTACCAAATCAAAAGCGGCCGGTGCGACAGCGGCAAAGATGTCGGCCGCATGGCAGGCCAGATGGTGCGACATGCCGCCGCCCATCGAGAAACCCACTGCGTACACACGACTGGCATCAATACAAGCCCGGGACGCGATGTCTTCCACGATGGCGCGCGCGAATGCGATATCGTCCGCGCCGTCCACACAGCAGGGGCCGATATTCCAGGCGCCGCCCATGGGGCCCTGCAGTCCGGTGGGGAACGCCATCACCACGCCGTCATTGTCGACCACCGCCGGGTACGGGGAGGCGCTCCTCTCCTGGTCGCCTGAACCGCCGAGGGGATGAAAATCAATGATGAGCGGCGCAGGTGCGGTACCGCTGTATTGGCTGGGGACGTGAAGAATATAGGTGCGGGATGCGCCGTTCACGTCAATGGTGATGGTTTCATCTCCGGATGTGGCAGTTTTGCCTTCGCAGCTTTGGTTGTCGGTGTCGCTGTCGGTATCGGCATCGGTATCGGCGTCGGTGTCGGAATCACTGTCTGTATCAGAGTCGCTGTCCGTATCGGAATCACTGTCCGTGTCGGTGTCGGAATCAGTGTCTGAATCGGTATCGGTATCCCCGTCGGCCCCTGTCGGCATACAGCAAACCCCGGGTTGATCTCCCCATACAGTACATGAACCGGCTACAACGGTTCCGGCCTCAATTCCCCATCCGCCGACACAGGCATCTTCATTCATTGCGCAATTGTAGGCACAATCGCCGTCAGAATCGCTATCGGTATCGCTGTCCGTGTCGGAGTCGCTGTCCGTGTCGGAGTCGCTGTCCGTATCAGTGTCTGTGTCCGCATCGCTATCGGTATCGGTGTCTGTGTCGGAATCACTGTCTGTATCAGAGTCGCTGTCCGTATCGGAGTCGCTGCCCGTATCAGAGTCGCTGTCCGTGTCGGAATCGCTGTCCGTGTCTGTATCGGAGTCGCTGTCGGAATCTGAATCGGTGTCAGCATCTCCATCCGCATCTCCATCAGCGTCGCTGTCTGTGTCACTATCTGAATCGGTATCGGCGTCAGTTTCGGTTTGATCGGTGCCATCCGATGTGCCGCAGGCGTTGATACCGATGGCCAGTAGTAGAAGTAAAAATAACATTGGTTTCATGGTCGTATCCTTTCTCTAAATGTGGAGACCACTATGTTTTGTCACATCGCTACTCGAGTACGAACATCTCGCAGAATCGGGTTCCTTTTTTACGAGGAATATGATTGTAAATCAGCGTTTTTATCAGAGATGTATTTTTATGGTGTTACGGGAGAGAATACTGTTTCAGAATCGGCCATGCCAGAGCGGCATTACCGTGTTGAATGCCCCCGTTTTCTTCAGTGCATAAAATGACTTCAACACCCATGGCGCATTGTTCACCTGGGTAGCGCAGGCAGTCGGCGTCAAAGCTTTGTGCGGCGCCGCTGCATTGATTCAGTGCGGCCCATTTTTCAAAAGTGTTCACTGCGCCGAGAAATGTGATCGGATGATTCGGTACGATGTCGGAGTATCCTCCCCCATACGGTACCAGCGGGTCTGCAGTCCCTCGGAAGGTCACCACTGTAAGCGGGCGCGCCGGTGCGCAGGCATCAACAGTTTCTTCAATCAAATCGAACGCCGCCGGGGCGACGGCCGCAAACAGATCTGCCGCCTCGCATCCGAGATGATGAACCATGCCGCCCCCCATAGAGGTTCCCACTGCGTATATGCGATTTGTATTGATGCACGCGATACGGCTCACATCATCGACAACCGCTCGGGCGAAAGCGACGTCATTCGCGTTGTCCACACAGCATGGGCCGATGTTCCATGCGGCACCGAGCGGGCCGGCGAGTCCGTCGGGAAACGCCATGATGACGCCTTCTCCGTCGGTGACGGCAGGGTACGGCGAGTTGGATTGTTCGCCGGCTGCGGAATCTCCAATGGGGTGAAAGTCAAGAATCAATGGAACCGCCGCATCACCGGAGTATGTGCCCGGTATGTGCAATACGTACGAACGTTGAATACCATTCACCATTACAGAGCGTGTGGAATCGCCCGCAACCGCAGTGGCTGCGCTGCAATCGGGTACGGCGGTGTCATCCATCGGTTCTGTGCCGGTGTCTGTGTCGGGACCTGTGTCCGTTTCGGTATCTGTGTTTGTATCTGCGTTTTCAGTTGTGTCCGGCAGGGAATTTGAATCAGAGGAGTCCTCGGGGTGCGTCGATGTGTCCGTATTCATCGTTGCGACTATTCGTGTGTTTTCACAGGCGCACAGCAGCAGGCTACACGCGAACACGAACAGCGCCGCCCTCGTTATTGCAGATGTCATTCGTTGATCGTGTCCGGTGACAGCGTCGGCTTCGCCTGCAACACACTCAGACGGGACCTGGCACTTTCCACCTGAAGCACACCGGGGAAGCGGCGCACAAATTGTTCCAGACACTGCTGTTCGCGGGCGGACTGTTTCATCGCTTTCAATGCGAGACATTTTCCGTAGGTGGCTTCGGGTAGCAGGGTAGGGTGTCGGGATTGAATATAATAATCATATTGACTCAATGCGTCTCCATATCGGTGCAACCGTGAGAGGTACACGTCGCCGAGCGAAACCCTTGATACAATTGCGGCGTCGCCGGCGGGCGATGTGCGAATCAGACGCTTGTACAACCCGGCGACTTTTTTCCAGTCGCCGGCCTTGCGCGCGTTCTGAATGGACATGTGTAACTGTTTGATGTCGGCTGGTTTGTCCGTGGTCGCAGGCTGAACCGAAGCACTCACTGCAACGGACGTATCGCCGGTTGCGGAGTTGTCAACCGTTGATGACGCTGCGGTCAACGTCGGTGTTGCGGTGCTTTCTTCCCAGTGAAGCGTTGCCAGCTGTTGCCGCAACTGTGCCTGTTCATTTTCGGATACGGGTACGGTCTGACCATTTTGCAAGTGGATGGAATACCCGGTTTGAACTTCATGAGGGGTTTGCTGTGCGTCCTGGACGAGCACTTTTCCTTTCAGCAACGTGACCACCACATCATCGGCTGTAACCCGCACAACAAATATGGTTCCTGTAACATGGATGCGTCCCATGGGCGTAAGTACTGAAAACGCGGGGCCTTGTCGTTCCGGGTCCACGCGGAACCAGTTTTCGCCTGAAGATACCGAAACGTGCAGTTGATTGAATTCCAGTCGATTGATTTTGCCCGCGGCATGGGAGGCCATCCACCAGTCGATTCCGGTGGGCATGCGCAGCAGTGCCGTGCCTTCCGCAGTGCGCATCGGCTTTTCAACCGGCAAGGGCGCATGGCGGTATGCGGAATCATCATCGATGAAAACGGCCCCGTGAACGGTTTGCACTTCGCCGAAGTATGATGCGGCAGACAGTGCCGCGGGGGACGCGCTTCCGAACAGCACCAGGTACCATGTGAGTGCGATACCCAATACCAAAACAGCGGCAATCGCGCCGGCAGCGCGAACCCTGCGGTGAGTCCACCGGGGATGGACTTCGGAAACGTTTCGCGCCGCGGAAGCTGCCTTCTGCACGATGTGATTGACGGCGCGACGGCGACTCAAGTCGTCGATGGTACCGAATGCACCGCAGGCGGGCGCATCCCGAAACGCGTCGGTGACCGCGTCATCAAATTGTCGGTTGGGTATGTCGATATGCTGTTTCATCATATGGACCAATCCCGAATCCATTCCGAAAGGAGTGGATCTTTTACTACTTTTCGTTTCAGTTTGGAGCGACCCTTTTTCAGTCGACCCCGGGCGGTTTCAAACGGAATACCGCATACATCCGCTGCTTCCTGGGTGGTATATCCGTGTACATAGCAGAGCAACAGCATTTCCCGTTGCGGCAGTTTCAATGTGCTGAGCAATGCGGCCAGGCGGTGGCGGGCGGCGGCGCGGTCGGTCAGTTTGTCTGAACCGGTCACCGTGCGTTCGGGCTGGTGGTATCTGTCCCAAATTTTTCGCCGTCGCGTCGTTGTGGTCAGCAGTTTCGCGGCCGTTTGAATGGTGACGCGGTCTGCCCAGTAGTGGAGGCTGGATTCGCCCCGGAAAGAACCGGCCGAACAAAGTACCTCCACGCACGCGGCCTGCGCCAAATCTTCGGCATCGCTGAGGTTCGACGCCAGATAGGAGGCGGTTTTGTGAATACGGTTGAACACCATTTCAGCCAATTTGCGCGCTGCCTCGACATTTCCTTCGGCAGCCAGTCGGCACATGTCCACAATTGCCTTGGAGGCGGCAGTGGAATCGGTCTGTTTTGCGCAATTTTCGTTCATCGGTACTATTGTAACTACAGCAGGGCAAATCGGGCTAAAAAAAATGAAATAAAACACCCATGAACACGGTTGGCTGGAAAGGCAGCGATTCGGCCAGAAACAGGTTTTCCTCGCCGGTATCAACGGCATAGGTTGTTTTTCGAAAGGAAACAGCGCCTCCGAGCCGCACATAGATGCGCCAAAGTCTTGTGATTTCAATATCCGACTGCATATACAACAGCAGCAACGGTTGCAGTTCAGTCTGTTCGGGGTTGACATTAAACGTGTCGCTGTTCGAATGAAATTCTTCAGAAACCACATCCAAGCCCAATGCCGCCCCACCTTCGATAGTCAGCTTTCTTAGCGAATATACGTATCCGATGCCAGCGTACACAGGGTGGTGATGGAGGGTGATGGATACGTCGGATTCCCGGAAGGACTCCCTGGAAAGAAACGTCCCTGCGATGGTCATCCGAAAATGTGCCGCCGGCTGCCACCCCAGGTGCACATGGAGCCCCGGGGAGATGGGATAGTCGCCTGAAAATTTAGTCAGTGCGAGACCCATGCCCGCGTGGAAACGATTCGTTCCGTTTCGTTTATTCGTATCGTGTTCATTTGATTGGGTATCTTCGGGGGGGCGAATTGCTTGTGTCGATATGGGCGATTCCACAGGTTGCGGTGACAATGCGGTGCTTTTGGACGCAGCGGCCGCCTGGTCAATCAACATGTTTGTTGTGGCGCGTACAATCACCGCGACCGCCTCGTGGTGGGGCATACCGTTCGATACGTCCACGTCGCGAGCAGCGGATTTCACTTCATTGCCTTGATGAATGAATATTCGCAGGAAATGGTCTTTGTTCGGCGAAATGACAAATACAGCCGCCGCGTGATTCACTGTCAGCAAACGGAGTGCAATATCTTTCTGTTGCTGACCTTCAACGGGGTGTCGGGTGTGATAAAAGTCCACATCCACGTGTAGATCGGCCAATTGGGAGATAATGGTTTGTTCAACCGGGGTGGTTTCCGTAGGGTCGGAACCCACCATCATGATGATAATTCGAATGGTCGGGTTCGGCGCCTTCGGCGTTGGGCTTTGTTGTGCCTGAACGGCGCCGCAAACACACAACGAAAATAAACCGATAAACGCCATGACGCCCAAGCGACCCGAAAAAAAAGCGAACCGACGGCAAATTGTATCGAGAAAAATCATCATCCCGGTATGGATATCACAGCATTCGCGAAAAAGACACCGCTCTTATGAGGCTTCTTGTGTGTACTGATAGGTAAGATCTTTGTTTTAACACTTTATTCGCGGAAGTGCCGTATCGGTCGTTCCGCTGCACTGGACGGAACGCTGCTGATATTATAAAATCCGCTTATTTGCAGGGCAATTGTTGTGAAAACGGACAACGCGCGATTATTGTGTCCTGCGTATCTTATGTTATTTTGAACGTGGAGTCTTGATGGGTTTCACTGGAAGTATCGGGAGACATTTGATGCCATGCTATTGCGCTGTTTGTTGGAATAAGGTTGAGCAAACCAAGCAGTTTTGTACTGTGTGCGGCCACACTCCGTTCGACGGGGCGTGGCTGCTTTCTGACCCTCATGGTCGATGGCTCGACGGAGGAAGATATAAGCTCGTTGAGCCCATTGGTGCCGGCGGTTTCGGTATTACCGCCAAAGCATATCAGTACATTGATGAAACCGTGCTTGGGCCGGTTGCTGTGAAATTTCCTTTGGTCATGGACGCTGACAGAAACAAAGCCTTCCAGGCTGAAGCGATTGCTTTACGCAAAGTACGTCATCCAAACCTAGTTACGTTGCACGACTTTTTTATTGACGAGGGGCGCCCATACCTGGTGATGGAGTATGTAGCGGGGAACTCGCTCTTTGACGCATTTTCTGACACTCAGATGCTGACGTTCGAGAGACTCTTTCACGTTATGGCGCAATTGGGATCGGCGGTCAACGACCTGCATGACAAAGGTGTCATACACTGTGACCTCAAGTCGGACAACATTCGTCTACTACCTTGGCTCGACGTGAGTTACCGATACGATTTTGCGAAAATACTCGATTTCGGAATCGCCGCATTGTGGCGAAATAAACGATGGGAGTCCTCAACGGCGGGAGGAACCATCGGTTTTGCCGCACCGGAGCAACTCCGCGGCGAACCGGTTCCGCAGAGTGACGTCTTTTCTTTGGGGATTATTTTGTATATTTTATTAACCGGCACGATGCCGTATCCGTTGGACACCTATTGGAAATCGAATGACGCCTGTACGCTCCAAAATCCGCGTTTGCTGGATTCTTTTCCCGAGGAGGTGATTAGTCTCGTGCTCGCGAGCATTGCTCCCGAACCTGAAAAACGGATCGGCCTACCTGGATTTCTCAGAAAGTGCATTTACTTAAGGACCCTTCACGAATCAAAACATTCGGATGCGAAAAGCACTCCAGCGCGGCAGCTCCAGGGGAGTGTTGAGAGAGAGTCGCTGCTCGCGCTCGCCAAGGAAAATTTCCTGGATGCGGGGCTTGCCCCGAACAATACATTGAAGGCCCAAAAATATCGACGGGCAAAGGAACTGTTCGAACAAGCTGAAAAATTGGGTCCATTGCCCTCCGGCCTCCGTAGAAAGGCCGAATTGGCCACGAAGTACGCGGAGCAATATGGAAAGAAAAAAGGAATATGGACCCTATTCGGCTCCCGTGCGGATAAATAAGACTTTCATTGTTTTGGAGAACCTCAAGGTTGGAAAACCGCAGAACGTCAAGCCCCAAAGATTTGAGATAGCAGTCTCTTGCTGCGTCGATGGCTGCGCCTTCAGTTTGATAATGTTGACCACCATCAACTTCGACGACCAGTCGCGCAGCAGCGCAATAAAAATCAACAATATAACTTCCCAATGTTTTCTGCCGATAGAATTGAAGCCCCAGCAGCTGCTTTCTGCGAAGTTTTGCCCATACAGCGCACTCAGCGTCTGTCATCGAAGAGTGCAGCTTTCGAGAATGTGAACGCAGGCTTTTTTTGTAGGGAAGCATACATTCTCACTATCACTTTTTCCGTCATTCCAAAACGGGATAAAGTCTCCTAAGCTTAATGGTAACCCGTGTAAAAATCCCCCCAGCCCCCTTTTTAAAGGGAGTTTTCTGTTACCCGACATAACTGGTTGACTGACTACCAGTATTTCATTGTGAATCCTTTCTTGTTGAAATATTTCAGCATAGTTTCAGATGTGGCACTTGTTCACATGGGAAACAACGATAAAATTTGCGTACGGGCAAGCCTATGCTGTGTGCGTTAATACTCAACCACTACAGTGGAGATGCTGCGCGCGGGAATGGTAATGGTAGCGAGTTGTCCGTCGGTGCTGATGGGGGCATCTTCCCGGGCGGAGTATTGGGAGGTGAAGGTGTAGCCGGCGGCGGCGGGCACCACCGGGAGGCCGATGCTCACATTGGTTTTT
>JAFGXQ010000056.1 GCA_016936575.1 Deltaproteobacteria bacterium | reverse complement strand
GTTAGTTTTCGGGGAGTTCGCTGGTGCACGATAAGAAGAGATTGTCGCAGTCGTAAATTCCCGCTTCACTTTTTTCGTCGTGGGTTTCGGGCAGCGCTGTTCCCATCGGGCACGCATTGATTAGGCATGCGAATTCGGTTTGGTAGCAGGCCAGCATGCCTTCGCAACGGTCGGTGGGGTTCTTTTCGCAATTGATAGCTTCAGTGTCGTACCACTCCTCATGCTCACAGATCACATACTCACACGCCGCCGGATCATTTCCCAGTCCCGCACAATCCACCGCATCATAGGGGGTGGGCGGCATGGTATCGGTGTCATCTGTTTCATCCGTTGGGTTATCCGAGTCATTCCCGTTGTTGTTTGAAGAATCGTCACCGCTGTCATTACAGGAAGCGAACAAAAATGCGGCGAGCAACGCAGGCAGCAATCTGAGCGCCAATGAGGGATTGGATAAAATCATAATGGTCTCCTTGTGGTCGGAAAAATTCGAGTTGGATTATTCTGCTACGACGTCAACGGCCATCTCCGCGTAGGGACGCGGGAAGTTGCCGGTGAGGAACAACAGCATGTAGACGCCCAGGGATTCCTGATAATAATTGGCATCCTGAATGGCCACCGTCACCGATTCCTCCAGCGCCTCGCGGCGGATTTCCGGAGTAGTCTGTCCGTCGTTGTCGTACAGGGTGGCGAAGGAGCACATGGCCGCGCTCACAAAGTACGAGTTGTGACTGTATGCGGGGTCGCACCCGGATACGGTTCCGGACGGATCGAGCTGCTCACAGATTTGCGAGAACCGATTGGCGAAATCCACGGGCGGATTGTCGACCGGGAATTCCTGCGCGTAGTAATTCTGAATCAGATCCATCTTGGCCTGCATCTGGCTTTTGCCGTCGTAGTGGCGGGAAGAGCCGGCCGTAGCGGAGTTGAAACTGTCGTCTTCGCCATACCAGGCCGCATCAATGGCCATGCGCCAGGAGCCGCGCGACCAGTTGTAGTTGTCAACCGATGACGAACAGGGCGCGGAATAGGTTCCTTTGTCGGACTGAAGCGCCGGGTGCACCCCTGCCTGGTCGTAACAGCGTTCCACCATTTCCCAGGTGCTTTCCGCAGTGTGGTACCAGAAATCGCGGTGATTTCGGCGCTCGGCGGCGGTGTACTCCGTCGGGTTGAGATTGGCCATCAGGAATTCTCCGAACACGCGGAAATACCCGGGCGGATAATAGTTCAGGAACACGGAACCGTCGAGACCGGGCGTGTAGTCACATGGCTCTCCGGGGTAGTTGCCGCAGTTTTTGTCCCAGGTGTCTCCGGGGGTGGCATAGTACCAGGTGCCGTCGTACTGGGTGTTGATTTCACACTCCATTTTGAGCAGCCAGTTCACCGCGTCTTCCGTGTATTCGGGCCATTGCCAGGCCGCGTACACCAGACCGATGGCGATATCCACGTCGCCGTCAAAGGCGCTGTCCTGACCGCTGCCGGTGTGGGGTACGCCATAGGGCTGGCAGTCGTCGGGGCCTTTCCAGTTCCATCCCATCAGGCCGCCGCAGTATTTATCGGCGGTTTGGCTGAGGAAGTGATTCACGAATCGCCACAGTTTGTCGAACAATTCTTTGTCGCCGATGGCGCCGGTAATCGCCATACCGTACCCTTGGCCTTCGCTCACCGTGGGAGATACCGAGTCCGATGAATCCACCCGTGCGGTGCCGACGCCGCAGGCGTCCTCGTCATAGCGAACATATTTTTCTTTCCACAACAGGTAGCGTTCCCACACAAAGTAGTTGAGGAAGTTTTGAATGGCGTTGCCGTTGTTGTACCATTTGGCAATGGAATGCCCATACGCGTACGAATAATTGGTTTCATCCCACGGGTAGAAACCGTCTGATTCGATGGCCGGTCTATCGACCTGCTCTTCGTTGAAGCAGAAGTCGTCGCCCCACCCGCCCGCTTCGGCCCATTCGGCGCCATCGGGATAATAATCGGATACGGCGTACTCGGATTGCTCGGGAATGTCGGGTTTTCCATCCCACCAGCGAATCCAGTAGGTCCCTGGGGTGGTAGGGAACGTGGGCTCCTGGGCCACCGTGTTCCACTCAATGCTGTGACTATTGTCAAGCGCCCGCCATACCGACCCCTCGTAAAATTCATCGTTGGGAATGGGGCAGCGGAACCAGGGGCTTGTTCCTTCCTGCACGCACGGATATTGGGTCGCATTCACATGTAGAAAAATCGCGGGCGGCATGAAGTCGTCTTTCGGGAAGTAGGTAAATGTTTTTTGCCCGGCCCAAAGATAGCGGAAATGCACAATCGAATAATCGATGGGTTTGATGTCCGCGCAATCTTCGGGCGCTTCCTCGCCACCGCAACCGGGATAGGCCGGTCCGAGGTTGGCGGTGTAGAAGTGATAGTTTTCTGCGCGGTAGCTGTAGTTGTTGCACGGGGTTCCCTGAACCGTGTTGTCTTCGGGACCTTCGTATACCAGCCAGAATTCATCGGCGTCACTGTCCGGCAGTGACATGGGATTGAGAAGCAGCTGGGACGTGCTGGCGTACTTGAATGACACTGTGTTTGCGGCGTTCCAGTCTGATTCGGGAATCAGCACCTGGTACCAGGGGCAGAACCCGTCGTTCCGTTCCAGTGTGGCCACTGAGGTGGAGCAGGTATCCAATACCGCCTGTATGGATGGGGGATATTCACGTTCGCCGATTTCACCGCCGGTAAAAATATCTTCGAGATATTCACAGCCGGTGCCGGAGAATCCGCTTTCATCGGGAACCCCCCACGGCCATCGGAAGTGGAGCACCTTGTATCCGCTCAAATCGGTGCAGGAAGGCATTGCCTCAAGCGGGTTCAATTCAACCAGCACTTCCGGTCGCTCCTGGGTAAAGGAGAACCGGTGAACGGCGTTTTCCCACCCGGCATTGAAGAAGTCGTACGTCAATTGTTCATTTGTACCTTCGTGATACATGGTCAGAAAGTCTCCGTCCGACACTTCGGATATGTCAATCGCCGCGGAAAGCAGCTCACCGTTGCCGCATTCGGTTGCCGGATCATTGGGCTGAATGAAAATTTCTTCCGTGCCCTTGGGCAGACAGGTTCGGTAGTATTCGCAATTGGAGGGATGCGGTTTGGCGCCGTATACCGCCGATTGCGTCACGTCGGTCATGATGCGAATGGTGTTCGCCTGAGTTGAGAACGGCAGCGGCCCCGTGGTGCTTCCGCCTTTGTTGTTCAGGTGCGGCGATGCGGAGGCCGAGAAAATATCTTTGATGTTGAGTTCAAGGTATCCCGGAGGGCAATGCTCTTCGGGGGGCAGGAACACTTCTTCGGTTTCGGTCTCTGTGTCATCGTCGGCGGCGGACGAACATGAACTCCACTGACAGTTGTTTTCGCACAGCCGCAGACCGAGAACGCCGTCTGATACACACTGTTCAAACACCCCGGGGTCGCATTCGCATCCTTCCGCGGGTTCGGTGTCATCATCATTGTTGTTGGGGTCGTCGTCGCCGCGTCCCTGGTTTCCGTCTTCGCTGCAGGCTGCACTCAGCAACAACAGCAAGCTGATAAATAATAAAGAATAAAATTTATGAGTCGGCATTTGATAGCTCCTTAGGTTAAGCTTCTAATGGTTATTCCGGGTCTACGCACTGGTAGCCGTTGCCGCATTCCGCGTCGTCGGCACAGCCTTTGTAATCGCAAAATTTACGAATCTCTTTGGCGACTTCGATGCAGTCATAGTTGTCGGCATCAAAGGCCTTGGCATCGGTATCAGTGGTCAAAACACAATCCGCAGGGGATTCGCAGGAATTCACGCATTCCCACTGCCCCAGGTGCATCACGTCGGCGCACACGAAATCGGCGCCGCGTTCGGATACACATTCGTAGGAATTCAGACAACCCAGGTACAGACATCCACCGCCCTGGCAGGCCCAGTTGTCTTCGTCTTCCTGCATACCGGGCAGGGCGCAATCCGCTGCGCTGTCGCACGGATACAGACATTCCCCCTCAGATGAGCAAACGTAGTTCGATGCCGGATACACTTCTTTGCAGTTGGCGTCGTTGGCGCATCCGATGTATTCGCACAGACCGCCTGAACAGGTGTAGTTGGCTGCCCGGTGCAGTTTGTCCGCACCTTCTTCCACACAATCGGCGGCTTCGCTGCATTCTTTTACGCATTGCGGTACCGGCGGAAGCGAATCGGGCATGGTGACTCCGGTGTCCTTGTCGTTGTCGTTATTTGTGGGATCTGAGTCATCATCGTTATCTGTGGAATCCGGGTCATCGTTTGCAATTGAGCCAAGGTTGGCATCATCTTTTTCACAACCGATAAGCAGGAAGACCGAGACAAAGACGCCCAAAAGAGCCACAAGCAGTTTGTTGGTGTGTTTCTCGCGCATAGTTTCCTCTCAAAGCTAAATTTAAGTGTTTATGTGGTTGATGTTTACGTAACGAATACATCATATGCGTCTTTAGACATAATAGCGGGCTTTTTTTTCGATATAGATCGTTATCAGACGCATTTTATATTGAAAATCTCGACAATATTACACTTTCACGGTAAATGTATTGTGGTGCAAAAATGTGAGCTGCTTCTATTTTTCGCACCTACCACAAAAAAAGAGAAATCGAAGAAAATTGAGTCGGAAATATTGCATTTATGTGTTTGAAACGGTGCGTCCGATGCAAACAACGTGAATTTGAGATACGTTCGCCTGATGCCGTAGGGCGGCGGCCGCCGCGCGAACCGTTGCGGTGGTGGTGACCACATCGTCCACCAGCAGCACCGTGCGACCGCTGAGCCTGTGCTTGGGGTCAACAATAGCAAATGCATTTTTCATGTTTTGAATGCGTTCCGCTTTCTTCTTTCCCACCTGAACATCCACCGTATGTTGTCGCCTGAGCGAAAGGGGGAGGTACGCACATTGAATCTGTGCGGCCAGCGATTGCGCCAGCAGCGCGGATTGATTGTATCCCCGAGTACGCAATCGTCGGGCGTGAAGCGGAATCGGTACCACAGCATCCGCAGTGGGCAAGGAAAGCATTCTCAGCAATGCGGCGAGCCGGGGAGCCATATACGTTGCGTTTGAATATTTGAATTTTCGCAGCGCGTCGGCAAGGGCGCCCCCGTATTCAAACGGTGCGTGCAGTGAGACGAAGTCGGGCGGATCGGTCAGACAGGCGCAGCAGCGATGATTCTGTAGTCCACTGTGAAAGAGCTCACCGCACTGTGAACAGCGGGGATCGGCGACTGGAATAAGGGAATTCGAGCAAAGTGAACAGAAGCAGTTTGAGACGGCAGTCGCGTCCGCCGTGGGTGCAAGCAACGCGTTGCATGCGAGACATCGCGGTACAAACAAAAAATGAAGGCCGCCGGTTACGATCGATTCAATGATGTTTTTCCATTCCATATGTCGGTATCGGCCAAACCAACCATCGGTTTCGAAAAAAATGAAAAAAAAGCGAATCGGTTCAGTCTGCGGCGGTTCGCGCTTTTGAAACGGCATCTGCGAGCAACCCGGCTGCGTGTTGCACTGATTCGTGAAGCCGATTGTCGCGGGCAATTTCGCGAATGACCGCGCGCTGCAAAAAAGGAATCAGCGTCAGGGCGTAGTCTTTGGGAAGCAGACGATTATTAACCAGGGCTTTTTGTACGGTGCGCTGTCTGCGCCATTTTGGATGGGCTGCGATTTTGGCCAACACGGAAGGCGCCATGGTACTTTTAGCAGATACCCGCACCACGTCAGCTTCGGTCAGCTTCGGATTATCGAGCAGCTTGGTCGCCACGTCGGGGTGAGGATCCATCAATGCCATTTCGATTTTTCGGCGTGACGGTTGAGCGGCGAGTGCCTTGCGCTCCCCCAGGGTGAGCACACGTTCGGAAGTGTATTTCGGGACGAGCAGGTGTTCTTCAGTGTCATCCACATCGGCGGGATACTGTAGAAACGCCAGGGTGATCTCTTGGTCGTGGTAGGCTGCCGCCTGGCGGGTATACGCGAGATGTTCGCCGGGCCAATGATGTTCCAGCAACGATAAAAAGGCGCTTTCCGCCAATAGAATATCGTCAGCCGCCTTGGAGAGCGACGGATGAACGCAGATGGCTGAAAACGCGACCGAAGCCTGTTCGGCATCTATTTGTGATATCCATTCCGCAAACAGAACCGCGCGCTGCATGGGCGTGTCGATACCGGCGAGTTTCTGTTGGAACGGCACAAACAGCGACTGGATATTTGTCGGCCCCTTCCGGTCCCCGGACGGCTGGTTGTCATTGAATTCGAGTTCAGTGTTTCGGGCCATCACACGATCGTAACACGTTGAGAAAAAAACACACACGCGAATGAGATATTATTTGATGGGTGTTATTTTAAAATGGCAGCGACGGCTTTTACTTTCACATCAAATTCAGCAGTGTAGTCCTCGGGAAGGTCTTCGAAAACCACCTGAAACAGTTTGCTGTCATTCGGTCCGAGAACGCAGTTGTGAAGCACGCCGTCGTCACTGAAATGCTGTTGAATGCCGCCAAGCGCGGTTTTCTTTATCGCTTTGTCATCAACCGCGCGGCCGCAGGGCATTCGGGCTTCGCCGCGCATTTTTCCCGCGGTGTCGTATAAACGCCCCCGGATAATGACCTGACTGCGACGCCCCGGATTGGTGTTGATGACTTCTCCGGAAACACTGAGGTAGGTACCGTGAGAAGAGGTGATCACTTTTTTGCTGACAACCGTTACTTCGATGTTTTCGGCGGCTTCGGGTATTTCGTCGATTGCTTCACCGGAGAAAGCGAACGCCACTTGTTCGGGAAGCTCTGACAACGATAGAGACCATCCGTTTCGGAACGCAACAAAAATGAAAAAGCCCACCACAGCGATGAATACCCCAAAGACAATTTTTCCGACGGCCTGGTTTCCATGGTGGACCGGTTCCTCCGCCATGGCGTAACTGCCGAGTTCCATAGGCGCTTCCACCTCCCAGGCTGAGGAGTTTCCGCCGAACATGGTTTCCGCCGGCAGTGAGTTTCCGATGGGGGTGCCGCCGCCCTGTTGTAGTTCCGCCAACGCGGCTTGCGCGGCGGGGCTGTCCGAAATGGGGGGTGCGCCTTCCGGCGGTGAAATGACAGGTGCGGCAGTAGCCGGTGTCGGCACTGGCGCCGGCGCCGGCGGCGGTGGAGCAGCGCCGGCAGCTGAAGGTGGCGGCGGTGGAGCGGCTGCGGGGCCACTGGCGGTCGGGATCGACGGCGCCTTTTTGGCGGACGGCGGTACCGATGCCTGCAGGAATGCGAATTCGGGCGGCAGTTTCTGAGCGCCTGTGAATTCCACATACCCTTCGGGCGGATGATCGGTGCGTCGCGTGACCGTGAATAAGTGTTTGCATTTGGCGCATCTCATTTTTTTGGGCTTATCGCCCAGTGCGCTTTCTGGAATATTGTAACCGGTTGAACATTCTGGACACTTGATGATCATGGGTTTCTCACTTTACGTCGGTTGCATGTGATTTGGTCGCCCTGCCGGGCAGCACCAGAGTGGAAACTATATAGTACGAGTTATGAGGATTGAAAAGTAAACATTCTGGGTGCTGATGTTTTTTTATAAACATTATTTTTCGTATGGCGAATAGTGAATTGTCAGAGCATGAACGCTGGACTGAATCGGTCTAGAGTTCGCAGTTCAACGCCGAGCGGATATCATCTCGCGTGGAGGAGACAAACTCATTCAGCCGCTGCTGAACACGGTAGTTGATGGAATTTTTTTCCCATGTGCCGTTGGCCAGACGCTTCCCGGCCTTGATACCGGTCAGCACTTCGATGCCTTCGTCGATGGAGGAAACCGCATAAATGTTGAACACCCCTTTGCGAACGGCTTCGATGACTTCTTTTTTGAGCATCAGATTTTTCACATTGGACGTGGGAATCAGCACACCCTCGTTACCGGTCAGGCCGCGTCGCTGACACATGTCGAAGACCCCTTCAATTTTTTCGTTGACGCCGCCGATGGGTTGCAATTCGCCGAGCTGGTTCACACTGCCGGTGACCGCGATGCCCTGGTTGATGGGGCACCCGGAGAGCGATGACAACAATGTATACAATTCAGCGCTGGATGCGGAGTCGCCGTCAATTTCATCGTAAGATTGCTCAAAGGTGATAGATGCCGAAAATGCCAGCGGCTCTTTCTGGGCAAAACGGCCCCCCACGTACCCGATCATGATGAGTGACCCTTTATCGTGAATGGCACCGGACAAATGCACTTCTCTATCGATATTCACCACACCTTTACGGCCCACATAGGTGCGCGCGGTAATGCGTACCGGTGTGCCGAAGGCGAATCCGCCTACGTCGTACACGGCAATGCCGTTGATTTGTCCGACCGCGGCGCCGCTCGATTTGATAAGAATGGTGCCGGCGTCGATTTCTCGCGCAACGGATTCGCTGATGGAAGCGTGTCGATGCTCCCGTGCGTCAATAGCCTCATCCACATCGGTTTTGCGAATGGATTTGGACTTGTGTTTTACGGCGACCATATTGGCTTCGGCCAGAAGGTCGAGCAGGGCCGCTTGCTTGGTGATCATTTTGTGCTTTTGCGCAGCACGCCGTGCGGCGTACTCGACCAGACGCGCCACGCCGGACCGATGAATGGGCAGGTACCCTTCTTCGCGACATACCTGGCCGGCAAATCGAGCCATTTTCATCACGTTGGTTTTGGTGCCGGCCATGGAGGGTTCGAAATCGGCCAGAATTTTAAACAGACGACCGAAGTTTTCATCTTCCATGTTCAAAATGTAATAAATTTCGTGTCCGCCGACCAGAACCACTTTGGTATTGAGGGCAACGGCCCCGGGTTTCAATGCACCGGCAAGTTTGGGGCGATCGCCGTGCCCCATACCTTCATCAATGGCGATTTCCTTGTGGCGCAACGCCCGTTTGAGTGAATTCCACGAGTTTTCGTGACTGAGCAGTTCCTGGGCCTGGAGCAGCAGGTATCCGCCGTTGGCCTGATGCAGGGCACCGGCCCGCAACAGGGTGTGGTCGGTACTCAATCCCCCAGGCGTTTCGCGATATTCAAACGCACCGCAGAGCGCAGCGGCGGTAGGAATGCGCTCAACCACCACCGGCGCGCCGGTTTCCTGAGAACGGTCGATGAGCACGTTGACGTTGTACAGAATCTCCGGGTCTTCATCGGAGTCGCCGCCGCTGGGTTCGAGCAACGCGAATGGCAGGCTGTCCTGTTCGTCGCTGTCCTGTTCATCCTGCACAAACAGATGATAGTTTTCAATGCAATGGTTGAGCACCTCATCAAGGTATGTGATCACTTCGTCGCTGACACCCATAAACATGCTGCTCACTTGGCGAAATCGTTCTTCCACAATGGGGGTGATGGCGCGAATTTCAGCCGCACGAACTCTTTCATCGTGATCAATTTCCAGTTGGCGCCGCGCATAGGCGAAGCTTTCGGCTTTTTCCTGGAATTCGATAATTTTCTTTTCCATGCGACGTCGGGTGCGATCGGGCAGTTGTTCCATTTTCGATTCTGTCAGCGGTTTGCCCCGATAGAGCGGCAATACATGAAGGGCGTTTTCCGATTCCTGCAGAATAAGACCCAAATCGTTGGCCACCCGGGAGGCTTTAATCGTCAGTTCGTCGGCACGGGCTTTGGTTTCGGCGATGATGCCTGCGCGAATATGCCCGGATGCACCTTCCAGCAGAATGCGGGGGATCATTTTTTTCAGTTCTTTTACCAGCCGCTCCATTTCCTTGGCGAGCTTGCGTCCTTCTCCGGCAGGGAGCAGCATGGGCTGGGGTCTGTCGGGGGAACTGAAGTTATATATGTAACAGAGGTCCTGGCCGATGGGTTCGTTTTCGGCTTTGGCTGTGAGAATGCGTTTGAGTGTGGAGGTTTTTCCGGAACCCGGTTCGCCAACCGCGAAAATATTGTACCCGCGGGTGGGAATTTCCAGCCCGGTTTCCACGGCTTTCATTGCGCGTTCCTGGCCAATCACGCCGTCGTGGGGGCCCAACTCCTTGGTGGTTGTGAAATTCAACCAGCCGGATGGCAGATGAAACGTTAAATCGCTCGGCTTTAATCGGTGTTTGGTGTGCTTTTTCTTCATTCGGATTTATTCCAATCTGGTTTCATTTACTGACAAAATTTTCGCAACTAGGCTCTAATAGCATAAAAGGTAAACCGTCGCTACAGGTGGCTTTGCATAATATGTAGAACAAATAATATTTGAAGCATAGCGGTCTTGGATGTAAAACGGTGATATAAAGAAAAATACTGAATCAACCAATGATCGCTCATTGTCAGGAATGTCAAATGCAACAACGAAAAATGTTTTTCGGAATTATGATGGTGCTGGTGCTGTCGATGGGGACTACCGTTTCGGCACAGTCAGAAGATCTTGAAAAAGCGCAAGAAATCTACAGGAAGGCAGTCGAGGCGTTTTCGCAAAAAACATATGAAGATGCACTGGCGCAATTCAAGGAGGCGTACAATCTGTCGCAGAAACCGGCCATTTTGTACAATCTGGCGGTTTGCCACGAGAAGTTGAAACAGACTGATCACGCCATTGCCTATTACGAATTGTATTTGGAGGAAGTGCCCGAGGCAGAGGATGCCGCGTTTGTAAAACAGAAAGTGGCCTGGCTGAAAGACCCGGAAAATAATCCGCCGCCCGCGGTTGAAAAAGAGAGCACCGAAGAAGCGAACGCGCCCGACGAGGAAACAATACCGGCGCCGGTGGCCGAAACACGGACTGAACCGGATCAGCCGCTTACCGTGGTTGCGCCGGTTGATCCGAATGTGCGGCAAAAGAGAATCATTCAGGGATTGCTCATCGGTGTGGGGTCGCTGGTGTTCGCCACCGGTGGATTAACCGCCATTGCCGCGTATAAAAAATACGATGGATACGAGACAGTTTGCGCACCGGATTGTTCAGATGATCAGGTCACCAAAGTGCGCCGGTTGAGCATCGCCGCAGATATTCAGATGGGTGTGGGATTGGCGGCACTGACCACCGGTGTGGTGTGGATGATTCTCGACCGTAAAAAAGAACGGCTCCGAGATGTCGGCGTGTCTGCATGGCGGTTGCATCCGTTTGTTTCACCGATAGCGAGTGGTATCGGAGTGGGAAGAAGGTTTTAGAAATGCGATTCAATTGGATGATTGTTTTCTTTGTAATGTCGAGCGTCGGTTGTTCGCTGGTGTTGGATACCGACGTTCTGCAGCATGGCGATAACGACGAAGGATCCGTAGACTCAGATACGACACCGGTGATTGAGTGTCAACGTGACGGGGAGTGCGACGATGGGTTTGCGTGCACCTCGGACCAGTGCGGCGCCAACAATCAATGTGTTCATCTGGCAGATAACAGCCTGTGCGGTGAATTTGAGTATTGCGCTGTGGCATCAGGCTGTACGCCCACCGGTGCGGTGTGCAATTCCAACGATGATTGCGATGACGGCGTTTCGTGCACCATTGATTCATGCGAACTGGGCAACTGTCGCAATTCGATTGACCATGCCCTGTGCAGCAATTCGGTGCCGTTCTGTCGCGAAGCAGCGCGATGTATTCCGGAAGCGGGCGGGTGTGTGGAAGGCGACGTCATTCTGTGTGATGCCCCCGCGGACGGAATCTGCCTGGCCGCTACGTGCAATGAACAGACGGGTGGGTGCGATGAACATTTGTCCGCCGGCGCCGACAACGATACCGACGGTTCACTCGACGTGCAATGCGGCGGGGACGACTGCGACGACAACAACGCGGACGTGTTCCCGCAGGCGCCGGAATTTTGCAGCGGGGACGATAACGACTGCGACGGTGTAGCCGATGCGTCTTTTGTACTCAATGATGCGGTTACCGTGGTGGAGGCGTCTTCATTGAGTCGCGTCCGTGTGGCGCAGAGCGGAGCGCTGTACGGTGTGCTGTATACCAGTGATGTCACTCATGCGGCGTTGGTGAATGCCGAGGGAACAGTGGTTGATTTTGATTTGACCACATTAACGGCGGGAACGCCGGCGGTGGGAGATATTATTTCGGACCCGCAGGTGGACGGTGGCTTTCTGGTGGTGTGGAACTCGCTGGCCAACGGCAATGTGCAGTCTCTGTCTGTGGCGAGATTGGTTTTCAACGATAGCTTCGATGCGGTGAACGGTACGATGCTGGCCACGTTGGACAGTCAGGTGAATCCGCAGTCGACGGTGGTGGATTGCGATATTCTTTACGATTCGGACCGGACGGATGCCGGGTGGACGGTGGCGTGGACAGAAATGGATGCCGACGACGGATACGTGTTCTTTCAGGCGCACGACATGAGCAATGCATTGAGCATTGTAGACGGTCTCGATGTGGCGGGGACGGTCTCCACAGTATCGTTTGCTGCAGTGGGCGCAGCGGATTACCTGGTGAACTTCGCGGCTGATTATACGGCCACATCGGGGGGCGATAACGAAATATACGAAGCGCGGGTTCAATACGATACGGCGTTTGCGGTGACCGCCCCGGCAACCCTGATTTCCCGGATGGATGATGACGGCGTCGATGACTCAGAGCCGTCGCTTCTGCCGAGCGTAGCGGCGGACAGTGACGGCAACTGGTACACGGCGTATCTGGACTATTCAGGTTTCGGGAGTCTGCGCACCATCGCCCTTTGGGACGGCACGGCACAGATTCGTCAGGAGGCGCTGGCCACGCCGGTGACCCACGATATTCGCAGTTTCACAATGACCCATGACGGCGAGAAGCTGGCGCTGGTGTATCTGGTCGAAAACACAACAATTACCAGTATTGTTCTCAAACAGTTGGTGCCCACCGGTGCCGGCGGATATGACGAAGCGGCCGGCGGAGCGTTGATTTCGATTGCGGCCGGCGGAACCGGAACTTATCTGGAGACCCATGCGGCACCGGCCGGGGACGGAGCGATGACGGTGGGCTGGATTTATCAGGATACTGACATCTCCCGTCTTCAGGTTTCCACAGTGGGAACCTGCATCGCTCAATAAGTTTGATTTTGTAAATGAGCGACTGGTATTTATATATCGTACGATGTGAAGATGATTACCTCTATACCGGAGTGACTACCCAGCCGGACCGGCGATTTCGCGAGCACGTATCACAGAAGAAGGGCGCCGCATTTTTTCGGGCGCACACTCCAGTGGAGATGCGCATTGTGGAACAACACGACAACCGCAGTGACGTGCAGAAACGGGAAGCAATCGTGAAAAAGATGTCCAAATTGCAGAAACAGCAGCTGTTTACCGCCGGCACGCCGATCAATCCGCCGGAAAGCTTCGGTATCTCAGCGACGTAACACACACTGAACATATTTGTGTCATCCACGTAAAACGCACAATTTTGTGTGAGAATTTGTGTTGTAGTACATTTTTGAATCGTTACTCCTGGGTTCGAAGTATTTTGTTTTTGGCATAAGTACATGATTTTATTGAATTTACTTTTTGGCGCAAAAATAGGCACAGGATTTGAGTTAGAGCGGGGCATGCAGTGTCTGCTGTTTGTTTTCAGACACTTTTTAACTACGGAGGAAACAATGAATTTCAGAACACTATTAATTCCAGCAGTGATACTGGTAACCCTTTTTGCGAATGTTGTCTTTGCACAAACAGATGAAGCCACTGCTGAACCCGAAGAAGCTGCAGCTGCGCCAGAAGAAGCGCCTGCGGAACCCGAAGCCGCGGAACCAGCTCCCGAGCCTGAACCGGCACCGGTGGTAGAGGAAGCAGCCCCCGCTGAAGAAGCCGCAGCAACCGAAGCGCCCGCAGCGGAAGCGGCCCCCGCTGAAGAAGCTGAAGAAGAGTCCTCAGCCGGCGTGGCTATCGATTTCGGTTTGGCCACTGCTTATAACTTCCGCGGTCTCAATGTATTCATGGAGAACGGTCAGCAAGATCGTCGCCCAGCGTTTTTCCCGAGTATTTCCAAATCCTTCGGCGATACCGGATTATACCTCGGGTACTGGGGTGCGTTCCAGATTAACGGCCAGAATCGAGGCGACGTGGTTGCCGGCGCACTGGGTCACGAGCAGGACGTATTCCTCGGTTGGGACAAAAGCTTCGGTCCCGACGATATGATGACATTCAGCGCGGCATTCACCTACTTCTTTTATCCGTTCGCGGAAAATGACGATGTGAAACTGCCCGGATACATTGAGCCGTTGTTGGGCTTCAGCCTGTCCACAGTGGTTGACCTGGGTCTGAGCGTTTCGTACTTCATCGGTCTCGATGATTTAACCGAGCCCTACACCCACCTGTACATCAAGCCCACTATCGGCAAAAGTTTCTCGTTCGGCGAAACATACGGTCTGGATATTGGTTTCGGCGCCGGTTTCAAAGTATGGAAAGACGACGAGACAGACGAAGGTGGAAACACCGTGGACCTGTCGTTTAACGTAGCCGTTCCGGTTGCACTGGAAGGACCTTTCTATGTGTCTCCTTCTATCTCCATGGTTTGGACCAACCTGGAAGGCGAAGTCGACACCGGCGAAGTGGATGCCGCCGGCGACCCGATTACTCGCGACATGAATGCGGGTGACCAGGGCTTCATCGTAGGCGCAATCAATTTCGGCGCTGAGTTTTAATCCCGGATTCTTCTGCTGCACGCGCAAGTGCGTCCTGTTTTTCCCCCATTATTTTTGTAACATTCGTAACGCACATATAAACTTTTTGTGCGCATCGTCGAAACTATTCTTATGTAAAGATATGTCGATTTTAAAAAACAACAATTTTGTGTATTTGGCGGGATAACGATGGGTAGCAATTCGTTTCAAAATGACCTGTGGAGCAGCGCCGAACAGATGGAGCTGATTCTTTCGAATTTACATACCGGTGTTTTGATTATTGATCAGGAAACGCACTTGGTGCTGGAAGCAAATGAACGTGTATGTGAACTATCTGGACGGAGCAAAAACGATATTCTGGGCAAAGACTGCCAAGAGGTGTTGTGCTCAGCGAGCTATGATCAGTGCCCGGCACAAAACAAGGCGTTGGAGCGGGCAACCGCTGAATGTGTATTGAAAAGTAAGAATGGTGCAGCCGTGCCGATTTTGAAAACGGTTACCCGCATTGAACTCGGCGGTCGAAAATGCGTACTGGAAAGCATCGTGGATTTGACCGAGCAGAAAAATGTGGAGAATCGCCTGCGCGAAGAGCGGGAGCGGGTGGAAGAACTCGCGCGCATCGCGGAGGAAGCGAATAAGGCCAAAAGTGAATTTCTAGCCAACATCAGTCATGAATTGCGGACCCCGTTGAACGGTGTTATCGGAATGGCCGGTCTCTTGAAAGAAACAACATTGACGGAGGACCAGGAATGTTACGCAGACACTATGTACACGTGCGCCGAATCGCTACTAAAGCTGGTAAACGGCGTACTCGATTATTCGAGTCTGGAGGCGGGGAATATCGAGTTGACGAACCGGGTGTTCAGCCCCAAACATTTAGCGGAGAGCGTGGCGGAGTTGGTCAAGGGCCCCATCCGGAAGAAGGCGCTGACGTTCTCCCTTCAGGTGGACAAAGACGTTTTCCCTGTTCTTCAAGGTGATCCCAGTCGTCTGCAGCAGGTGCTGATGATTCTGGTGGACAATGCCATCAAGTTCACTCATGAGGGGGGAATCGCCATTCGATTGTCGCAGAGAGAGGAAGACGTTTGGAATAGTAGACTGCGATTTTCGGTCAGTGATACGGGCATCGGTGTTCCCGATGATATGCATCAACATGTGTTTGAGCGGTTTACTCAAGTGGACAGCTCCACCACGCGTCGATACGGCGGAACGGGATTGGGTTTGGCAACGGCGAAACAGATTGTACAATTGATGGACGGAAAAATCGGGTTGAAGAACCGAAAGGGTGGGGGAACCCGATTTTGGTTTGAGGTGACGCTGCCTAAAAAACTGGCTTCCACCATTGCGCCGGTGGATATGGCGAGAGAGGAAAAAAAGAGCATTCTGGTGGTAGACGACAGTGCGACCAATGCGGCGGTGATGAAATCGATTCTGGAACGGTTGGGATTTGCAGCGGATACAGCCGGCGGCGGGGAACGGGCCATTGAGATGCTGAGCGAGACGTCGTATGATCTGGTGTTCATGGATTTACAGATGCCGGACATGAGCGGGGTGATTACCACCAAAGCAATTCGCGCCGGACTGGCGGGAGACGAGATGGAAGATGTGCCGATTGTCGCGCTCTCCGCATCTGTGATAAGTGCCGGTGAAGGGTGGAGGGAGGCCGGGATGAACGCCCGTTTGAAAAAGCCGGTGATGCCTGATGATTTGGCGGCTTTTCTGGATGAGATGTTCGAGGAACTGACTGGACAGCATGAGACGGTGAAAGAGTTTGATTCGGCAGTTGAATCGGAAAACGCCGCGCAATGGAATGCCTTGCGGGTGTTGGATCATGAAAAATTAAAACAGCGACTGATGGGAGATGAAGCCATTTTAAAGACGGTGCTGAAAGGGTTTATTGGCGACATGCCCGGTCAGATAGACCAGCTCGACCAGTTGATTCAGTCTCGAGAGCTCGGCGCCGCCAGAATTCGCGCTCACGGAATCAAAGGAGCCAGTGCCACGGTGTGTGCCGACCGCATGAGCGCCCATTGCGCCAGGATGGAACAGTTTGCTGAACTTGGAGACCTTTTTTCGCTGAAAGAGGAAATGGACACATTGCGTCACTTATACGACGAGCTGAAACAATTGACCGCCGTACATGTTCAATAGAAATTAGAATAAAAAATCAGGAGAGCGCCTTATCGAAGGCGATGTTCACCTGCTCTTCGATTTTTCCCTTCATCGCTCTGGCGAGCATGCCGAGGGTAATCTCCACCTTGATGGTGGAGTCTTTCAATTCCACCGTGCCCTTTTTCAAACCTGTGCCGGAGAGCGTGGCAGTATTGCCGCTCCAGGAGCTTTTAATGCCGTACTTGGATTGAAGTTCCGCCGCCATTTTATCGAGACGCGCACGCGCGTCACTCATTTCCAGATTGTGACTTTTGGTGATCGTTATATCTGCCATGATGTACCTCGTTTACTTGATATGGTTGTTATTGCGATTGCACTCTACACTGTTTTGAAACGAATCAAAAGGCTCTAAATTTTACCCGCGAATCAGCGAAAGGGCGTTGCGAAGGGGGGTAAACCCGGCATCCCGCTGACCGCGACGATTGCGCAGAACGATGATTTCTTCTTGTAAATCCGGTGTCAGATGATGTTCCGCCGCGTTCGGGCACGCTGCCAGTTTACGCGCGGCATCAGTGCCGGGAAGCATTTTCAGAATGGCCACTTTACGGACTTTGTGCGTATTCTGCGCTTTGATTACTTCGGTGGCGATTTCGAGTCCGGTCAGCTCCGCCGGAGCCGGATGAACTCGAAGCCGAATCTCGATAGGGCCCTGCTCGTCTTCGCGAATCCAGTAATTGGCTTCGGCATCGGGGTTCAGTTTACCAACCAGCTTCGACAAGCCCCTTTTCCATTTTTTCAACATATGAAAACTTTCGATGGTGGGGTCAACGGGCAATTCCGCATGGGTAAAGGAGAACCAGATGGGCAATACCCAAATCACACCGCTGATGGCAATACCCCAAACGGATTGTGGAAAATCGCTTTTCACTTGCCAGGCACAATAAATGATTCCGGCACATGCCGCCAGAAACGCGGCCGCACCCAGACCGTACGAAATATCGAGTACAGAAAAGCGGCGTCGTTGGTAGGCGGCGAGCACTTTACGCAAATCAACCACTTCTTCTGTCGCCAACGGTCGCCATTTGCCGCCGGGTCTGGGAATGATGGTTCCCTCGGAGCGGTCGAGAAGCCACAATGCGGCAGCGATGGCCAGCGGCGGCACGGATGCAGCCACTGACCCGAAAAATTGAGCCGCCGCCGCCAGCCCCAGCGCGCAGATGGACAAAATGAATCGGGCAGTTGTGCCGGTATGTCGCAGTAGTTTGAACCGGGAGGCAACACCGACGTCGGCGTGGATTTTGTGCACCCCTTTTACTTTAATCATCATCAGGAAAAGACCGATGAGTGCGATGATGCTGGGCAACACAGTTACCCAGAACGGCGGGATTTTTTCAGGTGCGGCAACCTGTGCCGTTGAGGACTCTGTTTTTTCAGCGCTGTCAGAGATAACATCGGGCGTGGTTTTCAGTAGAACGAGCTCTTTATCGAAATCAATCACCACCTGCATCGGATACCACTTCACTGTGCGGTGTTTTTTGAATGTTACGGATTGATGAGAACGGTTTTGAACAACGTAGTCACGTGTGGCTTCGTTTTCGAAATCAAACGTGGTGCTGGTTCGGGGCAATGTCACCTGAACGCTCATGGCATCGGTGCCGTGGTCCCAGACTATCGGTGTCCAGTCCAATCGGGCTCGCCCGTTGTGTTTGTACAGGGCACCGGATTCCTGCAGATTGATTTTATGGACCAGGGTGAAAACCACAGCCCCATCGTGAATGGATTCCTTGTTGGCGAGAATGATTCGGGTGCGGCCGTCAAACAATTCTTTCACTTTCACTTTCACATGCGCCCGCAACCCGCCTTCCACCTGTGCGTAGCATTCGTCCGCAATCAGTCGGGCGTTGGCTTGGGGGGCCAAATCGAATCCATGAAACTGACCCCCCGACACTTCGAATCGGGCGCGGGTGGTGAATGTGGATTCATCACTGGGAAAGATTTGCAGGGCAACATCCACGTTGGAGAGGCGCGCCCGTGTCCATGCGAACGACGGTGCGGCAGTGGCCAAAATTAAAATTGCGGCAAAAGCACCAATTAAAAATTTCATGAAAGATGTTATCGTTTTCATCATACCCATATGTTATTGTTAATAAAAATGCGAAGTCAATTTTTGTGACCAAATGTAGGTAAAAAACTACAAAAACACATTTTTCGTGACAATACCTCTGATGTAGCGACAATTCGAGCCAGATTCCGCTTTTCGTTTTAGTAAAAACGTCTACACTTTTATCTTATGGATGAATCGAGGATACAGAGCGCGCTGCTGGGCTGGATTATTACCCTGGCGATTACGATTTCAGTACTTCTGCGCCGAGACAAGGATGTGCGCCAAAAGCTGTTCATTCTACTTTGCGGCAATCTAACCCTTTATTATTTCAGTGATTTTTTGTTTCATCTACTGGGAATGCCCTGGATTGAGCGGTTGTCGCTGGCATTTGCCACGCTGATTCCGCTGGGCGGTATTTTCTTTTTCAAATCATTCAATCTGACCCAGCGGCGGATTCGTTTAATTCGGGTGGCGGTGTTTTTGGCCATATCTCTGATTGCGGTGATTATCTATCCCTCCAGTCTGAAACCGGCGGTGGGACCGGCGATTTTGGCCTATGTCGTGGGCTTTATGCTGGTTGCTTTGCTCGATTTGAATGTGCAGGCGCGCACCGCCGCCACCCGGGTGGATGCGGCTCGGATTCGCTACCTGGCAGGAGGCGGATTTTTTGTTTTGTCGTTGCAGGTGGTCGACAAAGCGGGGCATGTGTTTGACATTTATATTCCTCCCCTCAGCCTGGCGATGACGCTGCTGTATCTGTATTTTATCTCTCAGTCCATTGTGCGGTACCGAATTCTCGATTTGTACGAAATGCTCGGACGGTTGGCGGTGTTGTCGCTCATGGGATTTTTTCTGGCCATTATCTACTTCGCATTGATTCACTGGGTGGGCACCGGGAAGGGATTTTTTCTGAATGCGTTTCTGGCGTCGCTGATTATTCTGCTGCTGTTCGACCCCTTGCGTGAGTTCGTGGAGCAGAAGATTTCAGACTTTTTTTTTGGAGAGCGGCTGTTCCTTGAACAGAAAGTGGCGGATTTACGTTTTAAACTGGCACATGTCATTAACACCGAAACCATGGTGGATGTGTTGCTGGCCGGATTGGAGGATTCCAGACGAATCACTCATGCCTCGCTGTTTCTGTTCGATGCGCATGGACGCGGTTACGACTTGCAGGCGGCCGTGGGGCCCTCGCCGGATCTCGATCGGGTGGAGGCCGCAGTGGCACGTCGGTATTTTCGAACGTTCGCCAAAGGCGGGTCGCTGGTTGCCGCGAATCTGGAATCCAGACGGGAGCGTTCATTGCAGGCGGGCAAAGCGGAAACCACCGATGACATAAACGAGTCGTTAAATCTTTTGAAACAACTGAAAGCCGATGTGGTGCTGTTTCTCGACGGTGAACAGGATTTACTCGGCTTTTTGTGTGTGAAGGACGACCGCATCAACGACGCGTTTTCAGTTGAGGAGGTGAATTCCCTGGCGGGACTCGCGGCACAGGCAGCGATTACGGTAGAGAATTCACAGCTGTATCAGCAGATGAAGGAGCGCGACCGGTTGGCCGCGCTGGGTGAAATGTCTGCGGGGCTTGCCCACGAAATCCGCAACCCGCTGGGCGCGATCAAAGCGGCGGCGCAGTTCATCGAAGAGGTCATTGCGGAAGACGACGAGAATGAGGACAGCGAATATCTGGGCATTATCGTTGAAGAAGTGAACCGGCTGAATCGGGTGGTCAACGACTTTCTGTCGTACGCGCGTCCATCGTCGGGTATACCCGCCAAGCTGAATGTGAATGATATTCTTCAGCGTACGCTGCAGGTGGTGGAAGCGGGCAGGCGCAGTCATCTTGAAATCGTGACCGAGTACGGTATTGATTTGCCGGGGGTGTTTATCGACGGGGAACGACTGCATCAGGTGTTCTTGAATCTGATTATTAATGCGGAGCAGGCGATGATAGATCAGGACAATGCCCATTTGGAGATTGTTACGAAATTGCGAAAGCTGCGCCGCATGCAGCGGGGGTTGAGTGGTGCGGACTACGCGAATTTTGTGGAGGTTCGCTTTGCAGATAACGGACCGGGAATCGAGCCCGGTGTGCTGCAAAATATCTTTATTCCATTTTTCACCACAAAATCCAAAGGCTCCGGTTTGGGGTTGTCGGTATGCCAACGATTGATACGCGATGCCGGGGGCGAAATTGAGGTTCGCAGTCAACTGGGCAGCGGGTCGATTTTTACGGTGGTGCTGCCGGTGGCCATTGGGGAGAGAGATTCTGTTTCGGAAAGGACGTCACGGGATTCAAGCGGCATGGAGGACGGCAAAAAGCGCAGCGCAACCGACTCGAAAACGCACAAAAAGCGCGCTTCCTCTTCAAAGAAAATAGAAGGAGCGGTTCGTCGAGATTCCGTTCCGCCGAAACAAGACGGGAAAAGCGCCCGCAAAAAATCGCGCTCCGCCCGAAAAAGACGACTGCGAACGTCGAAATAGCTTTAAAAAAAACGATGGCGGCCGTTCATTTGAATGAGGTGTTTTGTTCGAGTATTGAATGATTGAAACGGCTGACAATTACATGGATGCAAAACATTGTATATTGATTGTAGATGACGAGGAATCGACGCGACAGCTGATCGGCACCCTGTTGGAAGGTGAGTTCGAGTTGTTGTACGCTCACAGCGGAGAGTCGTGTTTTGACCAGATTGAGAAGCGAATACCGGATTTGATTTTGTTGGATATTATGCTGCCGGATACCTCAGGTATTGACATTTGCCGAGAAATTCGCCTGCAGGAACGACTGGCGGATACACCCGTGATTCTGGTGACGGTGAAATCTGAAGAACGGGATGTGCAAGCTGGATTGGAAGCGGGCGCGGTGGATTATATCAAGAAGCCGGTGCGTCATTTGGAACTTACCGCCCGGGTGAAATCCGCCTTGAAACTGAGCGGCCTGGTGAAACAGATGCGACTTGCCGACCAGGAGAAACAGCGATTGATAGATAACCTCGAGATGGCGCTGAAACAGGTGAAGGAACTGTCGGGACTGCTTCCGATTTGTTCGGTATGCAAGAATGTTCGCGACGACAACGGGTACTGGCAGCAGATTGAAGACTACATCGGCGCGCATTCCGAGGCGAATTTCAGCCACAGCCTATGCCCCAACTGCGCTGAGACCATTTACGGTACCGAGAGCTGGTTTCCTCCAAAAAAATGACAGCTGCGTAAGGCGAATCATTGAACGGCGATGGTTTGACAAAGTGAAAAAATCAGCGGTTCAGGGCGGCGAGCATATACACCAGCGGCGCGTTCCAGTTTATAGCCACTTCATTGGTGGAGTAGCTGCACCAGTCATCCACATAAGTTTTAGCGGGGATGCGGGTGCTGTATTTGCAGGAGTCCTGCCAGCCCGGTTGCGGACCGCCTGCCAGAAACCCCGGTATCGGGTCAGCGATACCGTCGCTCTGGGACACCCGATGGTGGATGCCCATGGGTGGCTTGCTGCCGAATCCGGTCATAAACGAATACCCGGTGGGGTTTCTCCCCAGTACGTAGTCCAGCAGAGATTGCATGGCCACGAGGTAACCGTGGTTCGGTTGAATTCGATTTGCGTATGCGAGCACGATACCTTTGTTGAGTGCTTCGCTGTTGCTTCCCCATATGTAGTCGCCGCGGGTCATGGCAACCGCATATGCGGTATTGTTGTGTTCCTTAACAAGTTGATCTGCCAGCGCCAGAACTGCCCGGGTAGCCCGACGTCTGAGCGATACGTCCCCTGCGGATGCGTCCATCAGTGAAAACAGCCCCAGCGTGGCGACTTTACTCCAGCCTGGAACCTGGGCGATGTCGGGGATTACAATATGTTTTCGATACTGGGGCTGGCCGGTGAGGATAAACAATTCGCACGCGGCCCACTGCCATTCATCTTCGAGGGTTTCGTCCGGGAACGCATACTTGCCGGTGAAAATGTCTTCGGGCTGCTGATAAAATTGTTTCGGATGTTTGCGTGCCCATTTCCATGCGCGTTTCGCCGCTTTCTGATAGCGCAACACCCGGCCGTCAAGCTGTTTCGAATAGGGGCGCAATACCCGTGCCGCCAGTGCCATCACCGATGCGAAGTCGAGGGTGGCGGCGGTGCTTTTCTGAACCACATACCGGGGAGCGGTCTGAATATGAGGCATTTCTTTTTTGGCGAAGTGCTTTGTGGTCAGCTTGTGATACACGCCACCGTCGTGGGGGTCTTGCATGCTTTCCATCCAATCGAGATTCCACAGCATTTCATTGACCAAATCCGGCAGGCGGTTGCCGGACTCCGGAATGTTCAGGCCCAGGGTTTCGAGTGATTCCGTGTGGTGCGACAACGTTTTCAGCAATGTGAACATGGTTATCCCGGAATTGACGATATACTTGTTGAAATCGCCGGCATCGTACCAGCCTTTGGGCGAGGAGAGAACGGTGCCTTCCGGGCGCTGTTCGTCTGCGGCGCTGGCGTGAACATATACCAGCACATCCGGGTGACCGGCGGGGCGGGCGAATTTTCCGGCGTGACGCGATTCGAGCGTTGCGCCGGCCCGGTTGAAGTAGAATGCTTTTATCGAAGCGGCCAAGGCATCGCGGTACACGTTGTCGGCAATGACAAAAGGATAAGACGATTCAGCGTCTGTCACGTCCAGCCGATAGGTTCCGGGCGCCTGAAACCCGCTGAAGTCTGCCAGCTTCACTGTCTCTTCGGCCAGATCCCAATATCGCGCATCGGTCAAGGTGCTTTCAAACGCAACCTTCCCCGTGTGGGTGTCGACAATGCGAAATGTCGATGCTTGAACGTTCGGCACCACCGCGATTTTCGATGCTTCCGGGGGAAATCCGATTTGGTTCAGTTGAATTTTTTCCACGGCATATGATTCCAATGTCACGCACATAATCAACCACCCCATCAACAGAGAAACCCGGGTTGAATGAGATGCCTGAACGATAAATCTAGCTGTTTTTTTTGAGTTTTCCACTTTTGATACTCCAACGGCAGACGAGCGCCGAATGTCTTCTGAAGTAGCTCGCCCCCACCCCGGACGGCTCAGAAAATTGGGGAAAGCACCAATCATCCGCTCTACAATATTTTTCTATTCGTTCCGACTTTGCGATTGCCCCGGTCTGTGCTTACTGTCACTTGCTGTTACACTCCCGCTGCATATTGGTTCTGGGTGGTCGGGTACACTTGCTTGTGAAGGGCGGCGCCGGCGGTGGCGTCTCCTTGTATATGGCGAATGAACAGATCAACCAGTTCGGTGTGGGTCAGGGTCGTTTCTGTGTTCGTCTGCACATTTCTCAAATCAATCAGGAATGACGAGAATACATTCGGCAAGTCACCGGCGATGTTCGTATTGAGAAAATGTCTGTCAAAAAAAATTCGATGATAGTTGCCGGGCGATTTTTCAATCAACGAATCGGAATCCTTCATGTCAACGATTGTTGCGTGTTTCGAACAATAAGGAACACACTGGTCATCCATTTGCGATTTCTCGCAGCCGACCACCTGATGAAACAGGCACTGCCGACTGGTCATCAGGGTGATGGGATGAAAAATACTGTAGTGCAGGGGCAAGTCCGATGCTGCGACCACTTTAGCTATCTGCATGCGGCTCAGTTCGTTCGAAATGAATGCCCCCTGGCAACCGAATTGTTCCTTCAGACAGCGGAGGGCATACGAATTGGCAAGATTCATCCCGGGCCCCGCAATCCATGAAAGATTCATTTGATGCGCTTCATAGGCGATGCCGAGATTATTGGTGACGATTCGACCCGGCTTCAGCGCATGCAGCAGCGACACCGCCGCCGCGTAGTCTTCGTCAATCAACACTGCGGGAAACCACGGTACAAAGGTTGGATGGGTTTCAAACAAGAACACAAACTGCCGCCAGCGGTCGCGAAGAAAATTGGGCAGTGCAAAATAGATCGAACCCACCGTGTCAGCCGTATCCGGCAATTCACGCATATCCTGAATCAACACAGACAGCTGCGGGGTCGTGTTCGGCCGCGGCGCTGTCGATTGATCCGGTAGTTCCACGGGCGCAATCCGCTCCTGTCCGGTCAGCTTGTAAATGAGTTGATTCTTCAGCGCGGTGATTTCATCAAACGCGATGTGCAGGTTCGGTTGCAGCGTTTGATTCTCGATACTTTCTATTCGGTAGGCGGTTTCCTTCACACTGCGGAACTTCTGCTGAAACATTTTCACGGTGAGCTGCGCTTCTTTACCGTCCTCCGCTTCAACCAGCGCGGATTTCGTACACAGCGAAAACGCATTGTCGGGCGTGGTGACCGTCATCTGCAACGGCTCGCCCGATGTCCCGTAAAAATCGATGCGAACCGGAACCTTATCGGTGCTCAGCGTCGCCACCTTTGATTTCACTTCTTCGATAAGAGCTTTTTTGGCATCGTTTATTTTTCGATTCGCTGCCTTTATCTGCTTGTCTGTGACCGCGCCGCTCGCTCGCAATAAAAATCTGGCGGAATTGTCTTTGGGATTGTCGATATAAAATTGTTTATCGAGTACTCCCGTTAAAAACGCATTTGAAAAATCTCGGTTGTATACCTGTCGCAGCTCCAGATCATCCCGTCGCAGCGATGTGCCACGGTACAGCCGTTCCAACTGTTTTTTCCAGGCGCTCACCACCGCGTATACGTAATTGGACTTCTTGATTCGACCCTCTATTTTCAGGGAGTCCACTCCCGCGTCATACAGTTCGCGCAGATTTAAAAAAGCGGAGTTGTCTTTGAGGTTGAGGGGAAACCGGCAGTGCTGCGGGGTTTCATAATACTCTTCGCGACAGGGTTGGCTGCAGCGGCCCCGATTTCCCGAGTTTCCGTACTTGACCGAGCTGGAATAACAGAGCCCCGAAAACGAGATGCAGTTGGCGCCGTGAACAAACACTTCGGTTTCTATGTTGTGGGCGTGACCGGTTTCTGTAATGCGCCGTATTTCGTTGATATTCAATTCTCTCGACAAATTCACCCGTCGTACCGACAACGCGGACAAAAGCCGAATCTGACCGTCGTTGTGGGTGGTCATCTGGGTGGAGGCATGAATCTGAAAATGCGGATAACAGCTGCGCAGTAAATGGACGAGGCCGATATCCTGAACAATAATGCCGTCGATACGGGAGTGCATCAGTTTATTCAGCAGGCGTACCAGCGATGGAATTTCGGTCTCCAGAATGATGATATTCAGCGTTACATAAATGCGCACATGGTGTTCATGCGCCAACCGCACCACACCGTGCATGTCATCCACCGGAACATTCGCGGCGCGGTCCCTGGCGCTGAATTTTTCAAGCCCGCAGTACACCGCGTTCGCTCCCGCCAGAATCGCCGCCTTGATGGCATCCACCCCGCCGCCCGGCGCAAGAAGTTCAATGTGTTTTATACGGTTCATATACTGGGCGGGTTATTCACATGGCAGGTGCAACTCAGCACTCACGCTGATATCCACGTCGCCGAGATTTGAAGTGAAATGCAGCGGTGTACTGAAACAGGTCCGGCGTACACAATTGGGGTCATCTGACGAATAGGTTCCGCCGGAACAAATGGAGGTATCGAAACTCTGCATAATCACGCGATCAACGGTCACGGTTACCTCAGTGGTTCCGCTTCCGGAATCCGGCGACACCTGTACCCAGGCCTCTTCAGATGTAATCGACCAATCAAAATCGTTGGTGCCCAGCGCCTCCACAATCATGATTTGTTCTTCCACCTCGACCATATCCAGACTGCCCCCGAAACTGAGTTTGCTCGGTACGTTCAGTGCCACAGAATTGATGAAACCCAATGTGAAGGTTGCCAGCCTATCCGAAGACTTGCTGGTTCCGGTTTCATAAAAATAAATGGGAACCTGAATGGTTCCGGTCTTATTCAGCACGGACCGGTCAATGGTGAACAGCACCGTTCGGGAGTCACCAGAGGCAATCAGGCTTGAGCCGCTCATCTCAACAGAAACCAAACCGTACGCACCGAATGTTCCCTCTCCCACCAAGGTGAGGTCGTACACGTCCCAAGAAACATCCACATCCTGTGTACCGGTATTGGTCAATTGCACCTGGTACGAGGCAGTCGAATCATCGAGCTGCACTTCCTCCTCGGAGAGCTCCAACGCCACCGGAACGCCTTCATCGGTCCCGCATGACAACGTGCACAATGTGCAGAATACACTGACAAGTATCAACGTTACGAAAACTCGACCCGAAAGTTTTCGCCGTAGAAATGGTTTATCGATCATGTCCCTCACCGTTCCTTTCACTGCTGATGTCGCTGCAAAAAAGATGCGTCGGTTAAAACGGATATGAAGCTCTTTTTCAATACCATTCTTTTTGAAACAGCTATAAAAGGCGCCGGCGTTCATAACACAACACACGGCTATCATCGCTTAATCGTCGAATTGCAGGACGCCCAATGGGGTCAGACCCTGATCATTCATCACATTTTTAGAAGTACGTTTTGCGGCAGCATAGATTCCCCCTTGAAAAGGGGGCAAGGGGGAT
>JAFGXQ010000055.1 GCA_016936575.1 Deltaproteobacteria bacterium | reverse complement strand
TTATCGAGCATATCAGAGACAAGAATAGTGTCGCCGAAACGGTAATCCCAAAAAATAGTTCTTCAAAGCAATAGCCCCAAAGCAAATTGGATTGTTCGCAATGAATGTCGACATCCCCCTTCCCCCTTTTTTAAGGGGGATTATTGATGCTTTTCCCCAATTTTCTGTACATAAAAAGATGTGATGGATGATCAGGGTTATGGGCAGCCCATGAGTGTCCATATTTCGGAAGCAATGGTTCGTCCGGGCATTTGAGGCGGTTCGTTGCACGTTCCGTCACCACCGTTCTGCGGTGCACAGGTATTGAAGCTGTCGCATTCCTGTGCGATGAGGCACGTGAGAATATCGACACACGCGGCGCGGTCAGACTGAGTTTCTGCCAGACAGCTCTGTCCTTCGGCGGTTTCTTCCCAACCGTCGAGACAATGGTCGATACATCGCCCCCCGGCGCAGGAAAGCCCTTCATCACAGGTGGTCCCGCAGTCGCCGCAATTATTGACATCGGTGCTTACATCAATACAGCCGCTGCCGCAATCCTTTTGGCCCGCCGACGGGCATTCGCTACAAATGCTGTCTACGCAGTACGCTTCGCTGCAAACGGTTGTGCAATCGCCGCAATGATTGACATCTGATGTCACGTCCACGCATTCTTCTTCGCACAGTTGTTTGGGCGCCAAACAAAGGTCGGCATCAGAATCGCTGTCCGCATCGGTGTCGGCGTCTATATCACCGTCTGCGTCGGTATCTGTATCACCGCCGGTATCCGCGTCCGAATCTGTGTCTGTATCGCTATCGGAATCGCTGTCCGAGTCGGCATCGCTATCCGCGTCGCTATCCGCGTCGCTATCCGAATCACTGTCGGCGTCACCCGATTGAACCCGGTCGTCCTCATTGGTAAAGTTGGTGTTGACACATGCAGTACACAGCAGCAGCGCAACGGACAAAATCATTTGGAATATTCGTGCAGTCAGGTTCATTTTGTCTGTTCTCCTATGTGAGTAAAGCTTTCACCTCTGTATTATTCTACAACATATCGGTTATGCATATGTAAAAAGAATAAAAAAAGGGAACAGGGGGATTTTCACACGAACCAAGATCGCCGCTCTAGCTGATACGTTCGTGGCGTGTGACAATGAGATGTCGGCTTGAGGGGAGTGTAACAGTTTGTTCTCTAGTATATACCAGATGCTTCTCGAATGGCAGCAGGGCATTCGACCGGGGCGAAATTCACAGCCGGGTTGTCCGCGGTTTGGAACCAATCGGTGTACCAAAGGCATCCAGCCAGCATGTTGTCGTTGACACCTTGAAACGCATCAATGCATTTGTTTCGTGTGCATTGCGTGTCGTATTGGCATTCCAGCGCCCAACCGCCGTACTGAACGCCCCAATCCGAAACGTTTGGGAATTGACGGGGACAGCCTTGGGTGAAATCGCCGATGCCGCCGCCGGGAATGAGGATATCAAAGTGACCCGCGCCCAGGCCGCCGATGTTCACTTTCTGAACGATCATTGATTTTCCCTGCATGCCGGCGCTGGTGAAATCGAGCTGATAACATTGCCCGCATTCGCCGTCGTTAAATGCAACAAATCCGTACGACGCATTGGGACCCACCTGCCAGGGGGAAAGGTCAGAACATTGAAATCCATTCCCTCCGTCGCATCCGCTGGTGATGTTGTCTCCGGTGAATAAATTGTCGTTGATGTCGCATTGTTTGATGGATGTGCGGCCCCATGCGCAATGGGGGAGGCAACAATCCCAGTAGCGGGTGGTTGTGCCGGGGGTGCCGTTGGTCAGTGGATTGATAACCACATCGCCGTCGGAATCGCTGTCAGCATCGCTGTCGCTATCACTGTCTGCATCACTGTCCGAGTCGGAGTCGGCGTCCGAATCAGCATCGCTGTCCGAGTCGCTGTCCGCATCTCCGTCGGCACTGCCGTTCGGGTTGCAGCAGCTTGTGCGGTACCCATTTTCAACCGTTCCCTCACATGCAAGGCCGTTCACAATCGCGCCGCCGTAGGTGCTTGAACATTCCCACGCATCGTACACACATTCGTAAGGACAATCACCGTCTGCATCCGAATCCGAGTCTGCATCACTGTCCGAGTCGGAGTCGGCGTCCGAATCAGCATCGCTGTCCGAGTCGCTGTCTGCATCTCCGTCGGTATAACTGCCGCAATCCTTGCTGCCGGCATCTGCTTCGCAGGCTACGTCACATGCATCGCAATAGATGCATTGCTGGTATGCCCAATACGCATCAACTGCTGATGAGGACGCATTGGCAACACACTGCGCCTGGGCCGCTTCCCAGTCGTCGGTACCCCAACTGGCGTTGAAGCAGTCTTCTACGGCAACACATGCGCTGCTGTCTTTACATGCTGCGGTTACGGCCACACAGGGTCCGTCACTTCCCCATCCGGCCCAGCTGAAGCAGGCGGTTTCACCGGCGGTCGCCTGTTCGTCGTAGCAGGGATTGTCAGAGGTGTTATAGTCGCCATCACTGTCTGAGTCACTATCGGAGTCGGCGTCACTGTCTGCGTCGGAATCACTGTCCGAGTCCGAGTCCGTGTCTGTGTCGGAGTCCGAGTCCGTATCGGTATCGGCGTCCGCATCGGTGTCGGCGTCCGAGTCGGTGTCGCCGTCACTATCAGAGTCACTGTCGGAGTCGCCATCAGAGTCACTGTCAGCGTCGCCATCCGAATCGCTGTCGGAGTCGCCATCGGAGTCACTGTCGGAGTCACCGTCCGAATCGCTGTCGGAGTCTGCATCCGCATCGGAGGTGGCCCACGGGGGGCCGTCTGATTCAACGCTGCAGCCGAGTGCCAATAAAAGAGTGGCAAGTAGAGTTAATAGTGATTTCATGAAATAGCTCCTTTGAATTTTAAGTGAAACGGCCGTAACCTTATAACTTTTCGTGACATTTTTTTAATAAATTCCAGATACCTGTCGGATTGCATCCGGGCACGAAACCGGCGCATAGGTAACGGAGGGATTGTCCGATGTCTGGAACCAGTCTGTATACCAGTGGCATCCGGCCAGCATATCCGGGGCGTTACTGAAAGCGCCTTCGCATTTTTGACGTGTGCATTGCGCGTCATACATGCAGTCCAGTGCCCAACCTCCGTATTGGGTGCCCCAGTCGACGCCTGGGAATTGTTTGGGACAACCCTGTGTCATGTAGCCCAGACCACCGCCGGGGATCAATAAGTCGAAATGGTTGGCGCCGATATCGCCGATGTTCACCACTTGGACAATCATGGATTTTCCGGACATTGCACCGCCGAAATCGAGCTGGTAGCAATCGCCGCAGTTTCCGGAGTTGAATGCGGCAAATCCGTATGATGCATTGGGGCCGACCTGCCATGGTCGCATGGATGAGCATTGGAAACCCACCGGTGCCCCCCCGTTGTCACAACCACTGCTCACCACAGAGTCCTGGGGGATATAGTTATCATTAATGTCGCAGACCTGCAGGGAGGAACGCCCCCATGCACAGTGGGGTAGGCAGCAGTCCCAATAGCGCGTGGTTGATCCGCCGGTGCCGCTCTGAAGCGGCGTGATGACAACGTCGCCATCGGAATCAGAGTCGGAATCAGAGTCGGCGTCAGAGTCGGAGTCGGAGTCGGCGTCGGAATCGCTGTCTGTATCGGTATCGCCATCCGGTGCACCGAAATCAATCCAGTTTACATTCACATCTCCGGTCTCCTGCACCAAACGCATGGTATGGGTTCCCCCACTGATAGCCACGCTCCCGACGCCAACGTCTGAGAACACCTGCCAGCCATTGGTCGGTGCAACCAGTGAACCGGTCACATTGTTGCCGTCAATTTCAATCCGAATGCTACTCGACGCTGTTTCGGTCGCCACACGTGCCGAAATGCTGAAGTTGCCCCCGCTGCCCGCATCGATGCAGTATTCCAGCCACTCGTTTGCGACCGTCCATCCCACATTGCACCCGCCGCCCGCGGCATCCTGGGTGGTTTCCAAATCAACGCCGTCGCCGTTGTCGCAACCGGCGCCCTCATTCACCGTGTCGCTCTCGTAGAAATTGATGTAATCTTCGGCCTCAATCCGAGCCGGAATATTCACGCATCCGTCGGCATCGCTGTCGCTGTCGCTGTCGCTGTCGGCGTCGGAATCGGCATCGCTGTCGGCGTCGGAATCGGCATCGCTGTCTGCATCGGAATCGGCGTCGGAGTCGGCGTCGGAGTCCGCATCGGAATCGGCATCACTGTCGGCGTCGGAATCAGCGTCGCTGTCGGCGTCGGAATCGGCATCGCTGTCGGCGTCGGAATCGGCATCACTGTCGGCATCGGAATCGGCGTCGGAGTCGGCATCGCTGTCGGCGTCGGAATCGGAGTCGCCATCGGAGTCGCCATCGGAGTCACTGTCACCGTCCGAAGTGTCGTATTCGTACGACCTCGGTTCAGATCCGCAACTGATGATGAAGAACGCAAAGATACCCAGAAATAAAAAACGAAACATAATTAAGGCTCCTTTTTTAATAAGTGTCAACACTAATACTGTAATGTGGAATTTCATTTGAGAGCAATCGTAAATTCGGGCGCGGAATTCGAAAAATAGAGCGATGCACACTTCCTTAATGTGCCGGCAAAATAAAAAAATGATTAAGAATTGAATAGTTACAGCTATCAACGGTGTGAATCACACTCAGTTTAGCGTTGGTTCAAATATTATGGAAAATTACTATATGTACACTGATTTGATTAAAAATGTTAATTATGGAATCGGGGCACATGTGGCCCATATTGGATATGTAAATATTGTATCGCGAAATAAATGGGTGTTTTATTTTGACTGCCCGTATCTCTTGTGTCATGGGTGCCCGCTATGAACGGGCAATTGAAAGGGGCGCTTTACGTGCTCGCCGCAATGTTTGCATTTTCGTTGATGAGTACTCTTGTGAAATCGGTCAGCAACGAAGTGTCATCTGTTCAATCGGTCTTTGCGCGTGGATTGGTAGGTGTCATCTGGGTGTTTTTTCTCGCCCGGCGCAGGAAGGTGAGTCTGCTGGGAAATCGAAAGGGGCTGCTGCTGCTTCGCGCATTGGCCGGAACGATTGCGCTGGTCATGGTGTTTTACGCGTTCACCCAGATTCCCACCGCGAATGCAATGCTGCTCAACCAGGCGGTGCCGTTGTTTATGGTACCGCTGGCGGTCATTTTTTTGAAAGAAAGAACATCCTATTTGCATGTGACAATTGTTTTGGTGGCGCTGTGTGGCGCCGCGCTGGTATTGAAACCCGATATGAAAGAATTTCGGCTCCCCGGATTCCTGGCGCTTTTCTCTGCGTTCTTCGCTGCGATTGCATATCTGTCGGTTCGAAAACTGAATGAGACGGAGCATCCGCTCACCATCGTATTCTGGTTTGTCACAATTTCTACTGTTGCGGTCATTCCGCTGATGTGGGGTCAGCCGATACGCCCTTCCTTCTGGGCGGGCATACAGGTGTTGGGTGTCGGCATATTGGGAACCGTGGGACAAGTTTTCCTGACCATCGGTTACAAGTACGGAGAAGCCGGACGGCTGGCGGTGATCGGAAGCACCGGCGCCGTGTTTTGCGCATTATGGGATTACCTGGTCTGGGATCACGTTCCTGATGCGTGGACCGCATTGGGTGGCATGTTGGTGATTTCTTCCTGTTCCGTCATTCAGTTTATGCGTCATCAGGCGGCAAAACAGTCAACCGGATAAACGGTGTTGGTCGGTTGTTTGAATCGCCCTGCAGGGTTCATTTTCAGGGAATTGCAAGATAGTGTACATTTGCGATTTATGTGACAAAAATGTGCTGCAGAAAAACTGAAAATAGACGCAGTTTTTACTTGAGCTGGGCCCCCATTGTGATACTACCGATACCAAATTTTTGGTGGCTCGAGATTATTCGCGTTTTGGTGCTCGTGCCGTTTTTTCATTGAAAATCGTTTTATTTTTCTTCGCGTGTAAAATTTCGGAAAACAGAATGATTTTCATCAGTTGTCGCTAGGAGGATACATGCTAGAACTTCGTTTTCATGGACGAGGAGGTCAGGGTGGGGTAACCTCGGCAGAACTGCTGGCTCTTACAGCCATCGCTGGAGGTAAATTCGCTCAGTCGTTTCCCAGCTTCGGCCCCGAGAGACGTGGCGCCCCGGTAAAGGCCTTTGCTCGCATCAGTGAGGCACAAATCAGGAATAGAACTGCTGTAACCACGCCGAACATCACTGTGGTGTTGGATCCATCTCTTCTAACCATTGTGAACACTTCCGAAGGATTGGTTGAAGGCGGAATGCAAGTTGTAAATTCGACTCATTCGCCCAAAGCGTTGCGAGAGGAAATTGGATTGAAGGGCAAACTCGTTGTCGTTGATGCCAACAAAATCGCTGCAGAAGAAATCGGTCGTGTGATCACCAACACCACAATGCTCGGCGCGCTTTTAAAAGCGACCGGTATTGTGGACAAAGAACTGCTCATCGAACAGCTCAAAAAGCGTTTTGGTCGCATTGCCGAAGGCAACATCAAAGCGTTTAATCGCGCGTTCGACGAAGCGCAGATTGACGGATAGGAGGAACCATCATGCCGAAACAAGATGCTGCTCCCAAATGGCAAGACTTGGCGCTCGGTTGTGCAACCCTGGAGCCCGGTTCTTCCAAATACCAGAAAACAGGCGATTGGCGGTCAAGCCGGCCTGTTTGGAATTTTGACCAGTGCGTGAAATGCGGTGTGTGTACCGTTTTTTGCCCCGAGGGGTGTCTCAGTATAGATGCAAAAGGGTATCCCCAAGTTGATTTGGATTACTGCAAAGGTTGCGCAATCTGTGTCACAGAATGCTGGACCGGCTGTATTTCCATGGAGGAGGAGAAAGACTGATGGCTGTACGCAAAGGAATTGAAGTCTCTCTGGCGGTTGCGGAAGCCGCAGCGGCGTGCGATGTTGATTGCATTGCTGCGTATCCTATCACGCCACAGACCCATATCGTTGAGCATTTGTCGGAATTGGTAAACGATGGCGAACTCGATGCTGAGTTTATCCCGGTTGAATCCGAGCACTCCGCAATGAGTTGCTGTTGCGGTACGGCTGCCGCCGGCGCTCGTACCTTTACCGCGACATCCAGTCAGGGCTTGGCACTGATGCACGAAATTCTGTTCATCGCTGCTAACCTCCGATTGCCAATCGTGATGACCGTTGCCAACCGCGCGTTATCCGCTCCTATTAACATCTGGAATGACCATTCTGACATCATGACCGAAAGAGATGCTGGTTGGTTGCAGATTTTTGCGGAGAATGGACAGGAAGCGACGGACATGGTGCCTATTTGTCATCGTATCGCTGAGGATAAGCGCGTTCTGCTGCCGATTATGTTAAACTTTGACGGATTCATCGTATCGCACGTGGTAGAACCGATCATTTGTCTCGACAAAGAAGAAATCGCGACATTTCTGCCCATCTATGAACCGCAACAGCGGCTTGATATTGACCATCCCATCACCATGGGACCGGTGGGAATGCCCGAAGTATATACCGAAGCCAAAATGGCGCATGAGGCGGCGGTGCAGAATTCATACGAACCCATCTGTGAAATTTTGGAAGAGTTCGGTAAGCAGTTCGGTCGTACGTACAAGCCCGTTGAAACCTATAAAACTGAAGATGCGGACATTGTATATATAATGATGGGCGCTGCCGCGGAAACCGCCATGAGCTGGGTAGATAAAGTTCGTGACAGCGGTAAAAAAGTGGGCATCGTCCGCTTCCGTCTGTGGCGACCGCTTCCGGTAAAAGCATTTAAGGAAGCCGTAAAAGGATTCAAAGTGCTGTGTGTGGTTGATCGTCACTTTTCGCCTGGCGGCGCCGGTGGTCCGGTCGCTCAGGAAGTGAAGTATATGCTGTACGGCGAAGAGAACGCACCGAAAGTAGTTGAAGTAGTTGCCGGCCTGGGTGGTCGCGATCTCGATTATGATGCGTTCGAAACAATGTATGATAAATGCAAAAAAGTTTTAGACGGCGGCGAAGTTCCTCCGTTCGAATTGATTCAAGCCAGAGGAGGACACTATGGAAAAATTTAATGTCTTTGCCTCCCGTCTCCTTCCCAAAGAGGACTACGTATGCTCCGGTCATCGGGCGTGTCAGGGCTGTGCAGAGGCGTTGGCTATGCGCTTGGTGCACAAAGCGCTGGGACGCAACACCATCGCCGCTTCTGCAACGGGTTGTATGGAAATCATTTCTTCTCCGTATCCCGAAACCGCATGGAACATTCCATGGTTGCACGTGGCGTTTGAGAACTCCGCATCGGTGGGTTCCGGTATCGAATCCGGTCTGAAAGCGTTGATGCGCAAGGGACGTATTCCCAAACGCAAAATCAACGTGATTGCATACGGTGGTGACGGCGCCACTGCAGATATCGGTCTACAGTGGGTATCCGGCGCGATGGAACGCGGTCACAATATGTTGTATGTCTGTTACGACAATGAGGCATATATGAACACCGGCATCCAGCGCTCCAGTGCGACACCGCTTCATGCTGCAACGACCACCAGTCCGGCGGGTAAAACAATTGGCGGTCAGCAGACCTGGAAAAAGAATGTTCCGGAAATCATGGTTTCTCACAACATTCCGTACGTGGCGACCATCAACCCCAGCTATCCTTTCGACTTCATGCGGAAGGTGAAAAAAGCGGCGGAAATTGACGGTCCTGCTTATTTGCATGCGTATTCCTGCTGTCCCACCGGTTGGGGTTCTCGTCCGGAACTCGGTATTCAGCTCGGCCGTTTGGCGGTTGAGACCGGTGCGTTTCCGCTGTACGAAGTGGAATACGGCAAGTACAGCGTACAGGAAAAAGTTGAAGAGTTCAGACCTCTCAAAGATTACGTTAAATTACAGCGGCGCTTCCGTCATTTGACAGATGAGCAAATTAATGCTTCTCAAGAGCGCCTGAAACAAGAATATGCACTCCTCTTGAAGAAAGAGCAGATGAGCAAGGAGGGGGATTGATGGAAACTGCAAAAGTTGATGTCATTATTGAAAAATATAATGGCGAGGCCTCTTCACTGCTGGCTATTATGCAGGATGTTCAAGACGAAGCGAACTACCTGCCCCGCGAAGCAGTGGAATACATTTCGAAGAAACTGGATGTGCCGGTTGCGCGAATTTATTCGATGGCAACCTTCTATGAGTCGTTTCATCTGGAACCCCGCGGTAAAAATATTTGCACCGTATGTATGGGAACCGCCTGTCACGTACGTGGCGCGGAGCGTTTGGTAGAGCAGCTTGAACGAGATTTGGATGTCTCTTCCGGTGGAACCACCAAAGACGGTTTGTTCTCCATTGAGGAAGTAAACTGTGTGGGCGCTTGCGCACTCGGACCATTGTTGATTGTGAATGGCGAATACCACGGCAATCAGACCACCAATAGCGTTTCAAAACTCATCAAAAAGATGAAAAAAAATGAAGGAGGCGAGTAATGGCAAAAATTAAAACTGCTGCTGAGCTTCTTTCTTATAAAGAAGCGCTGTTGAAAAAGAAAAAAGATGAGAACAAAAAGACGGTAGCTGTATGCTGCGGTACCGGTTGTAATGCTATTGGCGCTCCGAAAGTGGTAGAAGCGTTTCGAGCCGAAGTGGCCGCCCAGGGCCTCAACGACAAAGTGGAAATCAAAGCTACCGGTTGTCAGGGTTTTTGTGAACGCGGTACCGTGGTTACCATCGGCGATGAGCGTCTCTGGTATCAACGGGTGCAGCCCGAAGCCGTAAAAGAAATCGTTGAAAAAACGGTTAAAGGCGGCGAAGTGCTGGATGCGCATTTGTACGATGATCCGACCACTGGCAAAAAATGTAAGACTGAATCTGAGATTCCGTTTTATAAAAATCAGCAACGTCTCCTGCTTGGACACAACGCTGAACTGGAGCCCACCAGTATTGATGATTATATTTCGATTGGTGGCTATGAAGGCTTTGTAAAAGCAGTTGATATGGGCGCGGATGCGGTTATTGACGAAATGAAGAAAGCAACGGTTCGCGGTCGCGGAGGCGGTGGTTTCCAGGCCGGACGCAAATGGGAAACCTGTCGCAACGTGGAGTCCGATAAGCGCTACATTATTTGTAACGCGGACGAAGGCGATCCCGGTGCGTTCATGGACTGTTCCATTTTGGAAGGGAAGCCCCATTCGGTTATCGAGGGAATGCTTGTTGCGGCATTCGCTATCGGCTCCGATGAAGGTTATATTTACGTGCGCCATGAGTATCCGTTGGCCATTAGACGGCTGACCATCGCTTTGGAACAGGCACGTGAAAAAGGATTCCTCGGAGAGAATATTCTTGGTTCCGGGCTGAATTTCGATATCAAAATTAACCGTGGCGGCGGCGCGTTTGTTTGTGGTGAGTCCACGGCGCTGATGGCATCTATCGAAGGTCAGGTTGGTGAACCCCGCGCCAAACATATTCATACGGTTGTTTCCGGTCTGTACGGCAAACCCACTAACCTCAATAACGTTGAAACCTACGCCAACGTACCCCTTATCATGGTAAACGGTGCGGATTGGTACCTGTCAAAAGGTACCAAAGGTTCTCCTGGTACGAAGTGTTTCTCCCTGGTGGGAAAAGTGAACAATACCGGTTTGGTGGAAGCCGAAATGGGAACCACACTGCGTCAGATTATTTTTGATGTGGGTGGCGGTATCGCCAACGGTCGTAAATTCAAAGCGGTTCAAACCGGCGGTCCTTCCGGTGGTTGTCTGCCTGAATCCAAACTTGACCTGTCGGTTGACTTTGACACCCTTTGGGAAGAAGGCTCCATGATGGGGTCCGGCGGTATGATCGTAATGGATGATGCCACTTGTATGGTGGATACCGCGAAATACTTCCTGAATTTCTTGAAATTTGAATCCTGCGGTAAGTGTACCACCTGTCGCGAAGGCTTGCGTAAGCTGCACATGCTGGTGAGCGAGGTTTCTGAAGGAAAGGGCGACGAAACAACGCTGCCCATGATTGAGGAACTATGCGAAGTGGTCGAAAAAGGCAGTCTTTGTGCGTTGGGACAAACTGGTGTGAACCCTGTAAAATCCACGCTGAAATTTTTCCGTGAGGAGTACGAGGCGCACATCAAAGAAAAAAAATGTCCCGCCGGTGTTTGTACGTCTCTGATTACGTACGAAATTACCGACGCATGTACCGGCTGTCTGGTGTGCAAAAAACGTTGTCCCGAAAATTGTATTTCCGGGGAAAAAGACAAAAAACACGTTATCGACACCGAGAAGTGCATCAAGTGCGGTATCTGTATGGATGCTTGTAAGTTCGATGCCATCAGGATTTACTAGAGGAGGAAAACATGACTGTAGAATTCACCATTAACGGTGTAAATGTAGAAGCTGCAGAAGGAGAAAGTCTTCTCGAAGTAATTCGTCGCTATGGCTTTGAAGTGCCTTCTTTATGCCATCATCACGCAGTTGAGCCCTATGGTGCTTGCCGTGTATGTTTGGTTGCAGTGACCGATAAAAGAGGTCGTACCAAATTGACGACCAGCTGTAACTACCAGGTGGCCAGTGGTATTGCGGTGCAGACCGAGTCAGAAGAAATTCGTCGCAATCGCGCATTGGTGATTGAACTGATGCTGGCTGAAGCGCCCGATGCCGAACCTTTGAAAAAGCTTGGCGCCGAATATGGCGTGTTGAAGTCTCGTCTCGCCCGCGAAGAATCAAAGGTGGTCGAAGATCGGGACGGATGCATTTTGTGCGGCCTGTGTGTGCGCGTGTGTACCGAAGTTGTTGAGGTCAGCGCGTTGAACTTCACCGGCCGCGGTGACAAACGTAATGTGGGTACGCCTTACATGGAAACCCCGCAGAACTGCATTGCATGTGGCGCCTGTGCGTACGTTTGCCCCACCAACTGCATCGGTTTCGTTGAAGAAGACGGTATGCGTAAGCTGAAAAAATGGAAACGCGAACTGCCCATGGCCAAAGGCGAAGATGGACGCGCGGTTGCTCCCAAATTCCAGCTTAACCACTTCATCGAAAAAGCCGGACTCCCCAAAGATTTCTACAAAAAGGGCGGCCCCGGCAGCCGCTAGTCTCGATTCAGGGGCGACCGCCGGTCGCCCCTACATTTCATTTACCAAAACATTCATTTGAAAACGAACATTTGAAAACGATGCAAGCCGCTGTTGAATAAAATCCGGCGTGCTGGATTTTTTCAACCGGGTCGACGAGCA
>JAFGXQ010000054.1 GCA_016936575.1 Deltaproteobacteria bacterium | reverse complement strand
GCGCGAACCCAACGCAATGAACCGAGCGAATGGTCGAGCACTCCGTAAAACATGGTGAAATACAAGTCTGCCGGCGGTTCCAACTGAAACCGTTCATTCAATGTGGACGCGACGGCTGCAGGTGAATGCAGGTCCTGTTGCCCGAATTTGTCTTGTATGCCGGCGACTTCACTGTTTGAAATCCACGGGCGGAGCATATTGTTCAACGTGGAAGCAAATAGTGCAGCCGCCACGCCGTGGCCGGAAACATCAATTGAAAAAATGCTCGTCTGGCGTTCATTCAGGTGGAATACATTGAACAAATCTCCACCGATATATACAGCGGGCTTGAAAAACCAATCCACATGGAGCGGACTGGTCCGGCTTCTGGGCGGCAACATGCTCTCAAGGGAAAGCGCGGCCTGGCGAAGGTTCTTCTGCAGACGCGCGTTGGTTTTTTCCAGTGAATATTCCAAACGCAATATGCGCTCTCCGGCGTTGATACGCACTTTCAGTTCGTTGCGATCGAACGGTTTGGTCACGTAATCGTCGGCACCGGATTCCATACCTTCCACCACATTTTTCACGTTGTCTTTGATGGTGCACAAAATGATATAGGTGTATCCGCCTTTTTTATAGTTGCGAATTTTTTCACAAAGCTCCGGTCCCTGAAGCCCCGGCATGAGCCAGTCGGTGAGCACAATATCAAAGGGCTGTTCCTGAAAAAGTTCCCACGCATGAGAGCCGTCCACCGCGAGTGTGCATTCGTACCCCCACTGGGAAAGATATATTTTTAAGAGGTTTCTGGTCGAGCTATCATCATCAACTACTAAGATTCGGTATGTCATCGGTTTTCACTTTGCACGAGAATGGGTTCCTCAATACGCTGCCGTCCTTGCTGACTGTGTAATCATTCGATACCGGTTTGCACTGTGATTGTCAAATTGTTAAGCGGGCGGGCAATGATAATGTGTGAATTTCACGTAACAAAAATGTGGATATTACAATGAATGTTCATTTTTTCACCAAGGTAGTTTTTTCATTTTTTCTGCAACACGTTCTTAAAACGGCCGAGTTGTGTTCGCGTCTGCAAGTGCGGCGTTTACACCACAGGAGGAATTGAATATGAAAAAGAAATGGTTTGGCATCGTTTTGTTCGGGTTCATGGTCGCATGCGATCCCGGTCCGATTCTGGACAACGGAGAAGTGCACAATGAGTTGAACAACGAATTAGATGAGATGGAAGGGGTTTTTTCGGACAGCTCGTCCGGCGCCGATGAAGGCGATACAAGCGCTGATACGGCAGATGAAACCGATACTCAACAAGTCGATTCCGGGGAGATGGATACCACTGAAACATCGGGCGATACAGTTGACACCGAACCGATGCAGACAGATACCGCAACAGAGGCGGTGGATACCGGTGTCGACCCCGAAGACACAGAATTTAATGAGTCTGATGATAATGAGGTTGATGATAGTGAGTCGAATGAAGCTGATACGAATGATGTCGAGTCGAATGATACCGAGCCGGAAACCGTCGAGACCGACAACGATGTGGACGATAATGCGATTGATACCGAGTTAGAAGTCACCGATACCGGTGATGAAGCGGTGGATACCGAGATGGAAGTCGCAGATACCGGCGAAGAATGGGTTGATACCGAACCCGAGGTAACCGATACCGGTGAAGAAATAGTGGATAGTGAAACCGAAACGGTCGACAGCGAAACCGAGGTCGATACGGTCGAAACCGAGGTGGATACAAACGACACCGAATCGGTAGATACTTCAGATGACAGCTGCGAGGTGGTGTTGGTTATCAATGAAATCGACTACGATGTGCCGGGGGCGGATACCGCAGAGTTTATTGAGTTGTATAACGGTTCGTCCTGTGACGTGCCATTGTCGGGTTTGGCAGTAGTGCTCGTCAACGGATACGATATGAGCGAGTATCGGCGAATTCACCTTGAAGATGCCGGTGTTGAAACACTGGGCGTGAATGAGTACCTGGTAATTCACGGCAGCGATTTGGTATTGGATGCGGGGGTGCTGGGTATTGCTGTGTCTACAAGCAGCTTTATTCAGAATGGCCCTGACGGCATCGCGTTGCTCGATACGCAGACGGGTCGTATTCTGGATGCGTTCTGTTATGAATCGGCGATGGAAGCGGTTCAAATCAATGGGTTGGAAGAACCGGTGAACCTGGTGGAGAGCGAATTTGCCTTTGGGTTGGAAGACGCAGATGACGATTCGGTAACGATTGGGCGATTCCCGGACGGCACAGATTCGGGCAATGCATTGCTCGATTGGCATAACTGCGTGGCGACGCCGGGATTTGCGAATACATATGCACAGTGACGGTTGAAAATGAAAGTGTCCGATTTCATGCGGTCGGAATGACCTGTTTTTCATTCAACCGTTCGTCAATAAATGTTACATCCTCTTTATGAGTAAGCCCGCTGACAACAAGCAAGTGGAAGGGACCATTGAGCGAATTGTTTTTCGAAACGATACCAACGGCTGGACGGTGTTGCGGCTGAAGATTGGTGAGGACGACTCAATAATTACGGTCGTGGGCGCGTTTCAGAGCATTTCTCCCGGTGAGAACTGTCGTTTTGGCGGGCGATGGGTGAGTGATTCTAATTTCGGCCGTCAGTTCAAGGCAGATACGTGTTTGCCGTTGGCCCCGGCAACGTTGATAGGCATTGAAAAATTTTTAGGTTCCGGCCTGATTCCCGGCATCGGCAAAGTGATGGCCAAGCGAATTGTAAAAAAATTCGGAATGGAGACGCTTGAGGTTATTGAGCGATTTCCCAAGCGATTGGCCGAAGTGAATGGAATCGGAGACGTTCGCGCGGTGTCCATTTCGAAAGCATTGGTCGAGAAACGTGAAGTCAAGAACGTGATGGTGTTTCTGGAGTCCGCCGGCATCTCTCCGGCATATGCACACCGTGTGTACAAGCGTTACGGAAAAAAGGCGATTCAGGTAGTAAGTGACAACCCCTATCGGTTGGCCAGTGATGTGCATGGCATCGGGTTTAAAATGGCGGACCAGATAGCATTTCACCTGGGCGTTCCCAAAGATTCGCCCTATCGCGCGGAGGCGGGGCTGCTTTTTGCACTGGAAGAATTTTGCGGAGAAGGACATGTGTTTGTACCTGCCGAAGAACTGCTGGTTCGCGCGGAACAGTTGCTGGAAATTGACGTGGCGCAATTGAACCACGCGCTGGAACGGCTGAAGCTGATGGGCGGCGTGGTGACCCCCGCGGCGTTTGCGAGCGAGAAGACATCTGCACCAATCTATCTGCCGCGGTTGTACAATGCGGAGAAGGGCGCCGCGGCGCATTTACAGCGGTTACTCAGTGGTACCCCGAAAAGGTTCAAAAAAGGTGTCGAGGGCGCGGTAAAAGACGCCGAAGCGAAAACGGGCATCGCGTTTGCCGATGGGCAGAAAGCTGCGTTTGAGGCCCTTGCGAAGGGGAACATTCTGGTATTGACCGGAGGGCCGGGAACCGGGAAAACCACATTGCTTAGAGGGTTGATTTCGTATCTGCAGTCGGAGCGGCAGTCGATTGCATTGTGTGCGCCCACCGGCCGCGCCGCGAAGAGAATGAGCGAGAGCACCGGTCGCCAGGCAAGCACCATACATCGACTGCTTGAGTTCACACCGCGAAGTCGGGGGTTTGCTCGGGATGAGGCCAATCCGCTGCTTCAGGATGTGGTGGTGGTGGATGAAGTGTCGATGATGGACATTGAGTTGTTTTCGGCCTTGCTCTCTGCCATACCGAATAATGCAAGGCTGGTTCTGGTGGGAGACCCTGATCAGTTGCCGTCCGTGGGGCCGGGAACCGTGTTGTCAGATGTGCTGCAACTCGGGCGAACGCTGAAACCCGGTCTGCAGATGGTTCGGCTGACCGAGATTTTTCGACAGGCGCAAAGCAGTCTGATTGTTACCGGCGCGTACGAGATTCTGCACGGCCGGTTACCGACGGTTGGAAATAAAGGAACGGAATCGGACCTTTTCATGATTGAGCGGGAAACTCCGGAGGACTGCCTGGAAGTGATTCGAACCATGGTGAAAGAGCGGATTCCCGCGGCCTTCGGGTTTCATCCGGTAGATGATATTCAGGTGCTTACTCCCATGCACAAAGGAGCGCTTGGTGCATCGAATCTGAACAGCGAACTGCAGTCGCTGTTGAATCCGAACATCGAGGGAATAGAATTTCGATCTCACCGATATTCGGTGGGCGACAAGATGATGCAGGTTCGCAACAATTATGATTTAGATGTATTCAATGGCGATATCGGAAAAGTGGTGATGATCGATGAAAACAAGGAGTGGTTGAAAATTGATTTCGGGTTCAAGACGGTGCAGTACCCGGCGACCGAACTGGATCAGACCACCCTCGCCTATGCGTGTTCGATTCACAAATCTCAGGGGAGTGAATATCCTGCGGTGGTGATACCGATTCATACGCAACATTTTGTCATGCTGGCACGCAACCTGTTGTATACAGCGGTGACACGCGGAAAGCAACTGGTGGTGCTGGTAGGGTCAAAACGCGCATTGTCGCTTGCAGTGCGAAACGATGGTTTGGCGCATCGCTGCAGTGGGTTGGTGGAGCGGGTTCTCACAATATCAGACTGATAAAATAGGAACAATTTCTGTACGACGAACGCGGTTTTTTGTATGATGGGCCTTCTTGGGCAGAAACTCAACAGTGGAGTGTGAATGTACAGAATTGAAAGAAAATCATACGGCTACAGATTGACCTTCGGAGAAAAAATTGATGCTGCGGAAATGAAGGAATGGTTGGAGGAGTCAAAGGTGGTGCTGCAGACGTCGACCGAGCAGTTCGGTGTGTTTGTGGATATGCGCACACTGATACCGCTGCGGCGGGATGCACAGCCGTTCATGCAGGAAGGGCAAAAACTGTACAAGCGCAGCGGTATGGTTCGTTCCGTGGTGATATTGAATAACGCGGCCACCACCATGCAGTTTCGGCGCATTGCGAAGGAAACCGGTATTGACGAGTGGGAACGCTATATTGACGCGGACGCAGTGAAAAACTGGGAAGATGTGGGGCTCGCGTGGGTTCGAGACGGCATTGAACCGTAGTTTCATTATATAATGACCCAATCATCTGACAGAGCATCGAAGCCGAATTGGTTGAAATCGGAGTTGCCGGGGGGAATTCGGTTCAAGCAGGTGCGTGCGACGGTTCAGGAACACAATTTGTCGACGGTGTGTAAGGAAGCCCGATGCCCCAACCTGGGAGAGTGTTGGAATCTTGGAACCGCCACGTTTATGATTTTGGGCAATGTGTGTACCCGCGGGTGTCGGTTTTGTGCGGTGACACGCGGAGCTGGAGCGGGTGTTGTGGACGAGGACGAGCCGTCGCGCGTGGCCGATGCGGTGCAGAAAATGAATTTGGATTACGCGGTGCTCACATCGGTGACCCGAGATGATTTGCCGGACGGGGGGGCGGCGCAGTTCGCGCAGACCATTTCGGCGATTCGACAACGCAACAGGGATTTGTTGGTCGAGGTGTTGACGCCGGATTACTGTGGTGCCGCATTGAAAATGGTGCTCAATGCGTTTCCCACCGTGTTTGCACACAATATCGAGGTGGTGGAACGACTGTCGCCCGCAATGCGACATGAGCGATTCACCTATGCGAATTCTTTGCGAACACTATCTGAGGCGCATGCGGAGAATCCCGGGTTGGTTACGAAGTCGTCAATAATGGTGGGGTTGGGCGAAACCGCGGCAGAAGTGGAAGCCGGCATGAAGCATTTGCGAGAGGTCGGGGTGAAAATTTTGGTTTTGGGGCAGTATCTGCAGCCCACACGTCGACATGCAAAGGTGGAGCGCTATGTGCCGCCCGATGAATTCGACGATATGGCGAAGCTGGGCAAAACCCTGGGGTTCGACTACGTTGCCGCCGCGCCCCTCGCACGCACATCATATCGGGCCGCGGAGGCGTTTGTGAAGAGTCTTCATGGAAAATAAGCTGCAGGTGATTCGGCTGAGCGGCGCAACGCCGTATGGCGATGCCCATCGACTACAGCTTGAGAGAGTCGAGGCGGTGCGGCAGAAGAAAAGCGTGAATACATTGTACCTGCTGGAGCATTCACCAGTGATTACGCTGGGAAAAAATGCAGATGTGGGAGGCGTGCTGGCTGCGCCTGAGATATTGCAAAAAGCGGGCGTGGCGGTTCATCGCATTGAACGAGGCGGGCAGGCCACCTACCACTGCCCTGGACAGCTGGTGGGGTATCCGATTATGGACTTACATCAGTTGAAGCTGGGCGTCGCAGCGTATGTACATCGTTTGGAAGAAGTGTTGATTGGCATTTGCGGCGCGTTCGGTGTGGCCGCGGTGCGGAGGGAGGGGCTGACCGGTATTTTTACCCCCGATGGCGCAAAAATCGGCGCTCTTGGGATTCGCATTACCCGTGGCATTTCTTTTCATGGATTCGCATTGAATATTTCACCTGACTTATCCGGATACAACATGATCGTGCCCTGCGGATTGACCGATACCCCCATGGCGAAACTGGCAGCGCTGGTGGAGGTTCCCCCCTCTATGGACGAAGTGGAAAACACCGCCGAAACCGTGTTTCGAGAAGTATTCGGCTTCAGCGAAATTGAGTGAAATCCCGCGAAAGTACGAGAATATGATGCAGCGTGAAGACAAGAAATCGCTCATATTAAATTTACACAAGAAAAACAGTAAGATGGTTGTGTAAATTTAATATTGAAAT
>JAFGXQ010000006.1 GCA_016936575.1 Deltaproteobacteria bacterium | reverse complement strand
TGCCCAGTGCGCAAACAATTGCGGTTTCTCAATTTCAAGCTGTTTCAGCCATCTCATCGTCTGAGTGAGCTTTCGATGCTTTGATTTAAATTTCCGCATCGCCCAGGCTGCCGGTTTGAGATTGAGATATCGTTTCAGCGCATGCATCGATGACGGTGTGAATTTTCCATAGTAATTCAGCCAGCCTCTGACGACTGGGCGGATTAGGGGACATAGTCAGGAACGTACAGTTAAGTCAGATTGATTTCATTGCCGGAGTCGCTCTCTTTTCTTTTCGCTACTGTGCCCTCGTGGTTGCGGTCATTTTTGACATATTCAAATAGCGACTTAGCAAACCCGCGCCCATGGAATTGGGGAAAACGGGATTTGGTCAGTAGGTTCACCGTTCATCGACGTCGCACTTCTCAAACCGACCTTTACAGGAGGAGGTAACCGTGACCTTTAATGTCGTTCGCGCCCCAGACAGGATTGACATGTCGAATAAAGTGACAAAGGTGCCTGCGTTCCCTATGGCGCTATGCTACAATATTCCTCAGACCGAAAGGAATAACGTATGTGTAAAAAAAATGCCCTTGTATGTTTCCCCATAGCGATTCTGGCAGCCGTCATTCAGCCGGGCTGTTCCAACCCGAATACCGACACGGGCAGCGACACAAACCGCGATACTGCCGGAGATAGCGCAAGCAATACCGGCACAGATTTCGACACAGAGACCGGTGCAGATTCAGAAAGCGCGACCGAAAGCACGCTCAGCGGTCAGTACCCGGGGGATGTAAATATTGAAAATGACCCCGCAGTGCTCTTCCACGACGACTTTGAAGCCGGCTGGGGCCGCTGGGATGCCCCACTCTCCGACACGCCATACCTGTCCATGCAAACCGGCAGTGCCGCCCATTCCGGAACGGGCTATCTGCAGTCCCGCGTCACAACTGCGGACTTGGAAACCACCGAGTATATTTCGTCCTCATCGCGGGTTGCCTTTGCCAGGCAGGATGAAATTTTCTGGCGGTTTTACGCGCGCATGCCTGAAGTGGCGCCCAATCCCCATCATTGGGTAAGGGTTTCGGCGGGCAGCGACGGGTGGGAATCCAGCGGGCTGGCCAACACCGTTCCGCAGGGGGATGAGGGGTTCTGGTTTGACTTTGATATTTCGAACGACGACGTGTTCAATTTTTATGTGTACTGGCACGAGATGCGCTCCGGAAGATGCAACGATGGCAGTGCGACACCCGGCTGTGAAGGAGACCAGGGAACAACATACTACTACGGCAACATGTTCAGACCCCCGGAGCAACAATCCTATCCGCGCGACACCTGGTTCTGCATCGAAATGCGGGCCGGCGCCAATGCGCCCTCACAGCACACTGGCGAGCTGACGTTCTGGATTGATGACCAGCTGGTCGGGGACTATCGACCGGGGTACCCCAATGGCACCTGGTTGCGGGATTCGTTCCACACTGATGGCTGCGAATTTTCCGCGTGTACGGAACCTTTGCCGTTTGAAGGATTCAATTTCAGAACCAGTGCAGATGTGGGATTCAAGTCGGTTATACTCGACGCCTACTACGAACGGGGTTCCAACGCAACCCGGCGCGCAGAGCTGGAGTCCCGAGGCCTCACTGTCTCGGACAATCAAATCATTTACTACGATGACATCGTTGTCGCCACAAAACGCATCGGATGCAGGGTGCCATAAGGGAGACGCCTGCGACATAACGAGTGTCCATCCCAGAACGCATGTTTTCCGCACAAATGTTCGATTTCGTCATTCATATACCGATCTCTGAGCGCGTTCCAGCCCCGAACCGGAGTCTGGGTCTTGAGGTCTTGTTACCAGCACTCCCAGGGTTGTGTTGTACAACGAGACAGCGCTTTTTTAAGCTGCGTCACAGATTCGTCGTTTTGTGTATTCTTTAATCGACGCAGCAATCGTTCGACCAGGTCAAGTCGACCGCAGCGCAGGGCCGCATAGGCCAAACGAAACGTTCCCTGATCACCCAACTTGCCCTCTATAAAAATCGGTTCCAGCAGCTGAACAACTGTTTCGAACCCGTTTACCTGAAGCGCAATGATCGCGAGCTGTGTTTGCCGTTTGGTAGGGTCCGGGATTCGTATTGCCAGGCGTTGCGCTTCAGGTATATGGCCGGCCAAACGGTATTGCTCCGATGCAACCTGGGCAAAGTGAAAATCATTCCCCGCAAGTTGTTCAAATAATCGGGCCGCAGATGTCGGTTGATTGTTTTCAGCATAGGCATAGGCCAGCCGAACCGTTGCCTGACTGCTTTGTCCGCATACCAGCCTGGCTTCTTCGAGAGTGGCGATGGCTTCCCGCATCCAACCTTTTTTTCGATAGGACTCCGCAACCAGCAGGTACGCCGCGTCCGCGGGTTGGGTTGTCGCTGCAGCATATTGCCTTGCCAAATCGAGAGCAGCGAAAAACAATCCCTTTGACAAATAAAGAAGTGTTCCCTCGTACAACAACGCTGCATCGTTTGGAAAACAACCCAGCCCCGTTGCAATTGCCAACCGGGCTTTTTCGTCTTCATTCGCCCCTTTCCAGGCACGCACCAACATTCCATAATATTCAGGGATGTTCGCGCCGACCGAGGCCGCCTCGGTGAGTGCTTCTGCCGCTTGGCGATATTGAAACAATTGCAAATGCGCCTGTCCGAGATAAAACCAAGCCATGGTGCGATTGGGTTGTTCGGTCACCACACGATTAAGCGACCGCACCGCCTTCTTTGCCAAACCGTGCTCAAGGTATACCACTCCCGACAAGGATTGATAATCCGTTTGGGTAAATCCGCATTTTTCCTGACGCGCTGCCCAGCAGGATTGAGCTGCCTTCAATACGCGCACTGCGGCCTCCAAGTCGCCCTCAACCAGCGCCTGTTGCGCCATTTCCATGAAAGGAGGTGGTACGTACTCAATTTCTTCCTGTGTCAGCATTGGATTTCGTTTCGCCTTCACCTCTTGTCCACATGCAATCACAATAGCAACGCTCATCAATCCACCAAACAGAAATTTTTGAAGCGTCGAAATCAATTCGTACTCCTTCTATGCCCTTCAGTGCAGCTTGAATACAACGCGTTGTCGTACCCACGCCTTGAGTTTTTGGCCGCGAAACGTTGCCGGGGAAAACCGCCAGCCGATGAGCGACTCTTCAGCTGCTGCGTCGAACACACCCGGGGGCGCAGCCGATACAATTTGTACTTGAAGCACTGTGCCTTCTGCAGATAACAGCAACCTCGCTTCCACCTCGCCTTCAACGCCGGCCACCTCCGCCGATTTCGGATACCGCAGTGGCGCCCGGGAGAGCGGCTGGGGCGGTTCGTCTACCATCTCTTCTGTCAGAACTGTTTGTTCGCTTACTCTTGAAACACTCCGGTTTTCGGTGGGATGCACCACCCCCGGCGTTTGCACGGCTTGCGGTTCAAACACCGGTACCGCAATCGCCGAAGACAAATTGAGCGCGGGTAAATCGGTCCTGGCAATTTGTGTTTGAGAAGCCCGTCTTCGCTGTGTCTCGGCCTTTTTTTTCGGCGGTGCTTTCACAACGGGAATCTCTACCGGTTTGCGCAGCGGTTTGGATTGACGCGGCAGCGTATCCCGTTCACTCCAATAGGCCATCCCCATCGCCAGCGCGCCCATAATCAACACGGCGCCCAATACAGCAACGATTGTGCGGGTAACCGCGTGTGCCATGTTCACTCCTTTCGCGCGACATCAACGCCGACATGCTTGGCGCCGGCAAGGCGACATTGGTCAACCACATCGACCAGTTTGCCGGTGGGCGCATTTTCGTCTGCGGTGACCAGCACCGGACGCTCAGGGTGTTGCAGCGCAATGGTTCGCACGTGGTTCTGCACCATCCATGGACTCACCTCCTGGCCCTCCACCATCACCTGCCCGTCTCGTGTCAATGTCACCCGAACGGCACGAATATCAGCGGTTTGCACGCTGGCTGCACTGGGGCGCTCAATGTCGAGCTCAAGGTTGCGTACGAAAGTGGTAGATACCATGAAAAAAATCAACAAAATGAACACCACATCGATGAGGGGCGCAATATCAATGCCTTCGTCCTTGTCTCGTCGACGTCGAATCTCTCCAAGTTCGTTCACGGTGTACACCTCGAAATCAACGGCGCCGGCGCGAGGAGCACACCGTCGAGCTGTTGTTCCAGCTTGGTTACCTTGCGTCCGACCACTCGATTGGCAAAAAAAGCAGGGATGGCGACCAACAGTCCGGCCTGTGTGGTCGTCAATGCCTCGGAGATACCGCCGGCAATGCCGCCGCTTTCGCTAAACAGTGTCATCGAGGTTAGCCCCTCGAAGGTAGTGATCATACCCGAAACCGTACCGAGTAAGCCGAGAAGGGGCGCAGCGGCCACCAGGGTATCGACAATCGGGCCATGACGACGAAGCGCCAGCTTCCATAGCCGAAGTCGCAGTTCCGTCGAAAAATACTCCGCGGTCATTTCTGAGCAGACTTCATTGCGACGCAGTGCAGCCTTCACTTCCCATAGCGTCATCACCCTGAGCAAGAGCAGGGTCCAGACCAACACCCCTACAATAAGCAACGGCCACATCACCGAACCGCCGGCGGCGACCAGGGCCGATAACGGGTCTAAGATGTTCGCAACGTGACTATACATCGGTGGACACCTTTCGGCTGAAAACAATGTTGAGCGTTGCAAGTGAATAGGTTTGCATATTTTCAATGATTCTATCGGCCCAACGGGCAATCAAGCTGCGCACCAATAAAAACGGAACAGCCACGGCAAGGCCGAGCTTGGTGGTGATAAGCGCCTCGGAGATACCGCCCGAAAGCAACTTGGGGTCACCGGTGCCGAATTCTGTGATGACATCAAATGTCGAAATCATGCCGGTCACTGTACCGAGCAACCCGAGCAACGGTGCAACGGCGGTGATCACAACCAAAATGGTAAGCGACCGTTCCAACGTGGGCATGGCCTTGAGAATCAGTTCGCTGGCTCGTTTCTCGAGGTCTTCTCTCGGCAGGGAGCGTTGTTCGATAACACCGCGCAACACCTTGCCCACTGCGCCCATTTTTCCGGTAGCAGAACACGCGCCGTCAAATTCTTCATTGCGAAGCGCTGTGGCAACCGTGTCAAATCGACCGGGCCGCCAGTTCGTTTGTAACGACAACGTTATCAGTCGCTCAATGACCAGCAACACCCCCAACAACGCCAGACACACAATCACCCAGGCCACCGGTCCTCCTTTGTCCAACATGCCGAGAAAACCACTTCTACTTCGGGGATCATGTCCGGTGCAATCCGGCGAGAATAAAAAAACATCCAACGCTTCCGGCGTTTTTCCTTTCACGATTTGTTCCGCCTGCGATTTGGGTGTGTTGTCCAGCAAGCGGTATCCGTCCGGTATTTTTAACAGTACACCGCCGGCGTTGGGTGATACACCAAGGGCGGCGATTTTGCCCACATGCACGATTTGTCCGTTTACCTGCGTACCGTCCACATCAAAAAATTGACCGTCCGAAACGCTCAACCGCCCGGCTGCGTCAATGTCGCTAACCGCTTTGTCCACAGCGGTCAAAAACGCCGCCGCCTCATTTTCGTGAGCAGGAAGCTCGCTCGCCTCTGACAATGGCGATGCGTTTCCCGCACCAGCCAACAGTGCTTGCAGCAGCGCGCCTTGGTCCTCCGATACTACATTTTGCTCGGCCAAACGGTCACGTTCCGCAGCGAGCTCGCGACTGCGTTTTTTTAACTTCAGCAAACTGGATTCCGATTGCTTCATTTCATTTTGGAGTCGCATCTTTTGCTGCATCATATGCTGCTCAAACTGGTCCGACGATGCCTGCAGCGCAGATTTCGTTGCCTGCAATGCTTGAAGTTCCTGTGCGTACGCCTGCTCGAACGATGGCACTTGGGCGCCGACAACCGAAGGCAGTAATCCACTGAGACAAAAAAACACGAGCATCTGCAATTTGCGTAAGACACATGTGCTCATTGGCTTCCCCCGGCTTGAAACAGGGGCAAACGATATCGTCCCTCCAGAATTTGTTTTTCGACAGATTCGAACAGTCGCCGAATTTCACGTTGTTGTTCCCGGTCTGCAATGTCGGAATACTCAAAGGTGTCGTCCGACCCGCGAACGACGCGCCCCCAGCGGTTTGAACCCGCATATACAAACATGGCCACGGTGCCGACCCGCACCACGCGCACCAACGTGGGGGGGGAATCGCCACTTAATACAATACTCTCATCAGCCGGCTCCACGGTAGAGGCCAAACGTTGTTCATCCTGAACAAATCGCCACACCCTGGTCGCCGCCGCTGCCGCATCGGTGTTGCCGCTTTTCAGGTCTCGGCCGATCTGCGTCAGTGCATCGAGCCGTTGTTTCATTTTAAACGGCAAACAATTTTTTACCCCTTTTTGCAACTTGGCTATTGCTTCCAACACCGCCTCGCGAAGTGACGCCGATTGTTCGTCCTTATTGGCAATCGATTCCTGCAACGCCGCCAATTCGGCTTCCAGCGTTTGTACCCTGATTTTCTCGGCATCTTCATCGAGCGAAAGCTCGTTGACCCTCATTTGAAGACCGCGCAATTCCGTGGTCGCCAAATTGCGCCGACTGCGTAACGACGCATCAATGTCGTTGATTTCTGTTCGCAATGTCGCCAGTTGTTGCGCCATCGCCCTACTTTTTGCTGCGCCTGCGGGCGTGCCTCCCGCAGTAGAGACAAACGCGATGGAAATCAGAATCGCGGCCAACCATTCCACACGAAATGCCCCCTTCAAATGATGCTCTCGAAAACCACGCCTTGTCATTCCAAGCTCTCCACTTTACACAAACCGATCCCATTAAAATGAAAGCTTTCGCGCAGCTGGCGTTTCACAAAATGGTAGAGGGTCCACTCGTTGGGCGGGAGTAGGCCTCCGTCGTTGTAGACAACCGCCTGGCCGGACGAGTCAACGAGCGGATCGCCATCGGCGTCGCGCAGGTCAGTCAAATCCTGCGACAACAACTCTTCTTCGGTGACAAAATTATCGTCACCGGCGACAGCGGCGAACGCCTCAAACCGCATATCCTCGTCTCCTGTCGAAAGCGTGTCCCAAAACAGATGAATAGCGTGCGGATAGATAAATGCACCGATGGTTTTGTTCGCCTCCAATGCAATTCCCCGGGTGGCGTCTTTGCCGTTAATACACTCGTAGTATCGCGCGGCCATCGGAATGCCGAAGCGAAAATCGATGGTTCGTTCCGTTTCCGGATGAACTGCCGTACCGGTAATTAACGCGGACCAGCCGTTGTTTATCATCAACTGAATGTCTTCTGCGGCGGCACTCGATTCAGCGGGCATTGTTGTGGGGGCGACAATGGTGAAACCAAAATCGAGTCGTCGGGCCGGTAGTCCCTCAATTGTGGCCAATTCCTCGCTTCCGGTAGCTGAGACGGCCAGGTCCATGATCTTGGGTCCCTCCCAGCCGGCCAGCTCGGAGCCGTCTTCTTGCTCCGAAAAAAACGTGTCGGTTATCGTAAAAATATACTTGTCGAAATCGACTTCCCAGCCGTCCGCGAAGGCATAGGTGACATTGCCTTCGGTGAGGGGAAACCCTTCGCGAAGCGCTGCACCACCGCTGATTTCAAGCGTGAGACTGCCTTCTCCGGCCGTATCCTCACTGACACAGGCCGACAGCCATATTGCAATCAGACAAGCAGCGGGGCCGGCAATAGCGGTAAACAGATAGCGTTTCATTGTTGTTCACTCCATTTCACTCGGTATGAATACCGGTTGCGCACGGCTTGAAGCAATGCGGTTTTGGCTTGGGTGCCATCGTTAAACAGATAATTGCCCTCCCCATCCGTCTCGGTGAGACTTGAAAAATCGACGGGGTCAAACCAGGCGTCTAGCAAAATCTCAACCACAACACTACCGGACGGCGCAGACGTATCATCGAGAGTCACGTCGGCGGTGATATTCTGCACGATGCGCATGGTGCCTTCGTCTGGAATATCGAGCGCCACGCGAAACGGGATGGTTTGTGCGTCCTTTGTTGCAGTGCCCATAATGACCATGGTGTAACCGTTCAGCTTGGCGAATTCTTCTTGCCCATTGCCCGCGGGCAGCTGCTGATCCCCCGGCGGATGCAGGTGCAACTCCGCCGAGTGGCAAATACCGGCCACGCCGGGCACCTCACCGGTAGGGGTCGGCGCCGTGGCGAGCAAATCGACCACGTACTGTTCCAGCACTTCACCCAGTACCGCACCGTAGTCGTACTGCGCATGAGTGGGGCACGCCATAACCACACCACTGAAATACCGTTCCAGTGGGGTGGCGTGCGCCATGGGTTCTCCCCCGTAAAAATAAATCGGACCGAATACCGCATGAGCGCTGGTGAGCGCCACAGTCCACCCCTTGGTCGTTTCAAATCCGGCTGCATTTTGTCCTTGTGCAGTCGTTCCGACAACGGCGGTATGAAAACGAATCGCCTCCCCCGAGGTTTCGGCATCACACGCCACAAACGATTGTGGAAACAGCACAAACACTGCCGCCGCAATCGCGAACATGCGTCGCACTTTTTTTTGTGTAAAAAATTTCATCGTAAACCTCTTTCGATAACGAAGAGGAAACGGTGCGCCGGGTTGCGGCTCGACGCACCGCTCATCCACGCATCCTGTTACTCGTCAACCACCATAAAGCGCACCGTTGTCGCTTCAGTGAGTTGGTCAGTGAATCGAATAATATACGGCACGGGCGCTTCGTCAGCGTCCATTGCCAGTTCAACATGATAATGCTCGGGGATTTCGGTGGCGCACACGCCGTTTGCACCGGCCCCGTAAAAACTCGCCACATCGGTTTCGTCACGGTGCATCACCGCATCAATAACGGTCGCATTGTCTACAAAAATCACATACTCCCCATCGTGCATGCAGGGAAAATGGATATAACTGGCTGCGCCTGCCGGCAATTCCACCTCGATAGGCTCGTACAGGTCCGCATGCGCATTCGGGAAATCGGCAAAGGTGGTTACTACCTCGTGGGAGTGCGGTTCGCCGCCAAACAGTGTGCACATCCCCGCCGGTTGAATGACACAGGTGCTGGTGTCATCGCCGTCGTGACCGTATCCGTCCTCGCAGTGACATTCTTCGCCATCCAAATGGCCGTGGCCGTCGCATTCATCTACACTTTCTTCTTCTTCACAATGGGCTTCGGCGGCTTCTTCGTGACAATGAGCGGCGGTGCCGCACGGTTCGATGGCCCAATGGCTGTGACCGTCTTCGTCGATGCAATTGTAGGCGGTATTGGCTTCGCATTTGAATTCACCGGCGGTGCAGGTGCTGCTGTCATCAACACATACCGCTTCGCTTTCCGTAAGTTGTACACACGCATACCCCAGCGCTTCGCAGTCCGCTCCCCAGTGAAAGTGGGGGTCCATTCCCTCAACGATGTGGCAATACTGCACTTTGTTGTCGAGGCATTGTTCCCAACCGTCGCGCTCTAGCGTGCAATCAAAGGTTTGTGCGTCTGTGGCCACGCACACCGTTGCATCAGCGGGATCAGTGGTGTACCCTTCATCGCAATGACACACGCCATCGTGCAGGTGGCCGTGACCGCCGCATTCTCCTTCTTCGTGGTCGTCCTCGTTGTTGTCGCAACCGGGCACGCACACAAACACGGCAACCCAAGCGAGGATAGCCACCGGCCAAAATGTCGTTTCTTCAAAATACCGTTTATTATTTGTAATTGTCATAGCTGCTAATCTTTTTTAGTTTGCGACGCCGTTGGCCTCGCTATTTTGTTTGCTGCCTTTTTCTGAATTGGTGTTTTTCGCACGAATCATATCTTCGAGATGCCATGTGATCGTGCCCATTATATAAAACGGCTCTCCCGCTACAAAATGTCGCTCCGGTACTCGCGACGACACCGCATCCGGCGCTGTAAAATTGCTGGCGTAGTTAAACTCCGCCTGGCGGTACTTCATATTTAACAAATTGCGCAGCTCCACCCCCACCGAGAAATGCCATAAGCGAAGGTCGCCGCCGGCACCCACCACATGAAACGGATCGCCGAAGGTCTTGAGGGGAAGGGGTCTTCCGGGAACAAACGTGTAGCTCACCCCGAAACGGCCTTCCACCGGCACCTTGCCCACCGACCAGCTGTTCAGTTGATGGGCCGCTGCGGCTTCCAAGCGAACAATTAGCTGCGGAATGTACGGCAGCAGCTCGCCGGTGTTGTCGAGGGTGGCTTGCGTCCATCCCAGGTTGGCCAGTACATCCACTGTGTCAAACAAGTGCACTCGTCCGCTCAGCAGTACAGAATGACGAGTAGAAGCCCCCACCAGCACATTGCGCCCCTCGGTTTCGCTGAAAAGCAAATCCTTGTTGACCTTTGTTAAACTGTAACTGAGCTGCGTATTGACGACCAAGGGAGAACCGTGTGTTCCGTGCGCATAGGCCACTCCGGTATCGAACTCCTGGGCTTGTGCAAACGGTGCGGTTTCGTTGTCGGAAAGGGCTGCCGCGTCGGTGGAGCGCGTTCCCTGACCGTAGCTGGCCAGGGCGTGCAGTCCTTTCACTATCCGCGTATCCAATGTAACCCTCGGGTTGAGTGCGAAGCCGAAACTCTGGCTCGTCTGGTTGGGAACCCGCTCTCCTTCTCGGTCCGCATCTGGTTGATTGTGATCCGTTACCCCAAAGCTGAACGTATCGATACGTACGCCGCCCCGCAGGGCCAACCAATCCAGCGGGCGAAGCTGCGCGCGCAACCAGCCGGCAATATTGAGTACATTAAATTCGTTATTAAAAACCTGCTTGTACGGAATGGCGGTGATAGACCGCAGGCGAAGTTGTTCCGCGTCACCGCGGTCGAAACGGGCGGCATAGCCGATAGAGAGACTTTGCTTTTGTCCAAAGAACGACTTGGAGAGCGTGTAGTCTCCACGGGACCCACCGGTGAATACATTGTATCGCATTTCCAGACCGTCCCCGCGCTGCGCCGGAAGCGGTTCGCCGTTGCTGTCTACGGTGGAATCTGTGATCCAGCCGGTAAAGTTGGTACGAAGTCGCATGGTGCGGTAGCCGAAAAACGACACTTGTCTGAAGCAGGCGTGCTCCGGACCGGCCTGCGTATTAAATGCCAGCAAAAATCGATTGCTCTCGCCCCCCTGGTTTGAATCATAGGTGTCGAAGAATCCCATGTCGCCGGAAGCATAGTCATCTTGCCTGACCACCCCCGGTTGATCGTAGCGGGTGGCATAGCCGTAAACGCTGATGCTGTACTTGAAGAATTGCTTGCCCCAGTCATCGGCAAACCGCCCCAGCGCCACCGCCCTTTTTGCCGACCGGTTTTCGCCGTATCCATCGGTTGTGAAGTACTCGAATCCGGCAAACGTAGCGGTCTCTTCGTCGGGGGGCGCGTACAAAACCAACGTGCGATGGGTGTTCCAAAGGCCGAGTCCCTGTTGCACCTGCGCTCCGCGATCGTCCACCCCCAACCGATACTCAGCGGTTCCGGCAAAGGCAAAATCGCCCTGCTGCGGATCAAATGCCCCCTCCGTAATGGAAACGCTTTGCACCATTTCCGGCGGAATAAAGTACAGGTCGGCATATCCGTGATTGTGGGGGTTGCTTACTTCGTTAAGAGGTACACCATCAACAAGGAACTCAATATCTTGCCCTTCTTTAGAGGCAAACCCGCGCATATAGGTTTCGTTCGCATGCCCCTCGCCGCCGTGATTGGTGGTCAGCACACCGGGCGCCATCATCAGCTGGTCCGCCACATTTTTACGCGGAATGATGCGTAGCTTGCCCACTTCCAGTTCGTAGTGCGCGGCGGCGGTTGCTTCGGTGCGACGTTGTCCCACTACCGTTGCATCTTGAAGTTGATAATCGGTCGACACTGCCGATACCGGTGCGTCAGCCGGCGGCGCGGTAGACGACAGGTCCAGGTCCAGGTCCTCTTGCGCCGCATCGGCATTTGTATTTTCGGTTTCACTTTCACTCACGGTGTCGGTATCTGTTTGTACATAATCGGTATCTATATCGGTGCGGAGTTCCTCTTTACTGCTCTCTGTGTCGCTGCTTGCAGCACTATCTGTACCGGCGTGGAGGCTGTCGGTATCGACTTGAATGGGCGCTTCCGATTCGGAATCAGTCGGTGCATTTGCCGATGTATCTGAATCTACAACTTGCGCACGTACAGGTGCACTCAACAATAAAGTGATTCCCCATAAATATACCCACAATGCCCAATACACTATCCATACTCCTTCGGGGCGCCGCCGCCCAGGCGATACTTGCTTGGCATGCACGTGTGCTGCAACAAATCGCCGCGGTTTCCCAACCGTTGGTTCCTTCAATGAAAATGGTGTTGAAAAATCAGCTTACGCACATTAGCGGCGGAGAATTCGCCGGTGAGATCAAGAATAGTCGAACACTTGGTATGAATACCGTTTTTTCTGCCGGAAGGGGTGCGGTTTGCGCGATTGCCGATACCTGCACTGCGACAGACGGAGATGTCACTGTTTTTTTGGCGTGTTGAAATAATGTATAAACATAACACTCCGGTTGCCCGGGGGACTCCCCATCCGGCGTGTTGCTATCTGGATTTTTTGTTGGCGCGTGATCTGAACAGTGTCCCTGGGCGGTGCGGCAGTGGACCACCTTGCCCGTTTGCGGATCAATTGCGTGAGGAACGAGCAAAAAATGCATTGCGGCGACCATTTGCCCCCCCAAAAGCATCAACACAATCGCCACGGCAAGCCACTGTTGCCGGTCCGTACGCCTTCTTTTGAGTCGGTGCCCCAAGCGCATGTTCGTCAGTGCTCCCCTCGATTTTCCGAAAGGCACGACGGGCATGTTCCAGAAACAACCAAATCATACTCATGAATGGTGAACCCTTTGGGGGCGAGGCGGCTGGTCGTTACCGGGGTGTCTTCCACGCAAAAGGCGGCATTGCATTGTCGGCAATGAAAGTGGTGGTGGCGCCGTTTGGCAGCCGGTTCGTACCGTGTGGTTCCCCCGATGACCACAGGGGCAAGTATTCCCTCTTCAACAAAAGCGTTCATCGCCCGATACACAGTAGCGATACCCAGTGACGGGGACTGTTTGGCCGCCTGGGCGTGAACCTCATTCACAGACAGCGGCCCCACTTCATTTGAAAAACAGGCCGCAATCACCGCTCGTTGTTTTGTGTTGCGATGCAATTTCTTTTGGTTCCTCTCCAGTTTATCGACCATTTCGCATAACACTGATAACAGGTTATCAGTAAGAGCGCTGCACGTTTATGTCAAGGTCAAACAGCAACGCGCAGCGCCGAATTCACATGTACGCATTGGCTTGACGAAAGAATGCCGGCGGCTTGAATCGTGGTTTGATTTTTTCCGGCCGAATTTCTGAACTGGGAGAAGGGGCTGGTTATTGTTCGTCCATGAGGAATTCGTGAATGAGGTAACCGTGACCTTTGATGTCGTCTTCGCCCCAACCGCCATTCACAGATGCGGAGGAGCTGAGAAAGGCGGAGTCGTCTCCGTCTGTGCTCATTTTCCAGGCCGCCCAGCTGATGTCGTTTGCTTGCATCCAGCTGTGCCACTCGCGAGCGCTCTCCTCGCAAACCCCAGGGTTACTCGCAGTGCCGCCATCGGCGTGGGTGGCACCCCATTCTGAAACAAAAACGGGCAGATTGGCATCCAGGGCCTCTTGACCGTTGTCGCGAATGTCGGCATCGTGAGAGCACGCGTAAAAGTGCAGCGCATAGGCAATGGCCGGGTCATCGATGGGCGCATCAACGACCTCATCGGGCCGTTGGTCCCAACGGGGGGTCCCCACGATAATGAGGTTGTTTTCATCGTAGGCACGAATCGCGGCGATCACTTCTTCGTGATAGGGGGCCAGTTCCAACGACCAATCCAGCTGGAGCGGCTCATTGAAAACCTCATAAATGATATTGGGCTCATCGCCGTACGCCTGTGCAATTTCTGTAAAAAACGCCTTGGCTTCTTCAATATGATCAAGCCCCTCGTGGGTATGCCAATCTACAATCACGTACACGCCGCTTTCAATGGCCCCCTCGATAATTTGTTTCACCATCGCCATTCGCTCCACCGGGTCTACAAGATAACCATTGTCATTTTCAACACCGTTGGCCACTCGTAACAGCTCAAGCGCCCAGTTGTCGCGCATCCACTGGAGGGCGGCGGTGCTGGTGGAGTATTTTTGTTCCCAGTTCAGCCACTGGGTGCTGACGCCTTTGAGTTGAAGGACCTCGCCGTTTTTATCGAGGAGCTTGTTTCCCGATACCGAAATCTGACCGTGAAGCGCCACCGGCGTACCCTGGGGATGCCAGCAGTACCCGGTCGGAGTGCAGATATCGTCGTTATCGCACGTGCCGCAGCTATCTCCACAAACGTTCAGCCCACAAACTTTGTCGCCGCAGGTGGCAGCACAAGCCGCGTCGTCCAGACAGATTTGCTCCTCGCTGCAAATATCGTCGTCGTTGCAGGTGCCGCAAGCGTTCCCACACTCATCTTCTCCACAGTTGCGCGGCCCACACGCGGAGATGCACTCGCCGACATTGTCCATGCGGAACCAATCGAAGTTGGCGGCGCCTGCTTTCATGGTAACGCGCAGGATGTGTTCGCCTTGGGAGAGCAATAGCCCTTCCATCGTCAATTCTTCTAAATTGTCCCAATCGGTTTCCAAAACAGTAACAGTGTCGCGCTCAACGCCGTCGACAGAAACGGAGAGGATGGCACCAACGCCGGAACCGACGAAGAAGTCTACATCATAGCTTGCAGCCTCTGGAACATAAACGATGTACTCAAACCACTCGCCGGGCTGGGTGTAGCCGATAAGACAGCCGCCCTCGGGCGCTTCGAGAATGTCGGTACCCGGTGAGAGGGCATTCGTGCAGGAATCGTCCTGTTCGTCCCAGTCCTGATTGAATTCGTTGGCTGCAACGAAGTGTTCGGCTTCGATAAGCGCAGGCAACACCACGCCTTCGCCAACGTAGGGTTCATCAGTTTGGCTGTCTGAATCGCTGTCGTTTCCGCTGTCGCTATCCGTTTCATCGCCTGTACCTGTGATCGTGTCCTGTTCATACAAACTTTTCTCCAGCTTTTCTCCGCATCCCGTAATAAGACTCCCCAAAAGCACCAGAAGGCCACAGGCCACTACAATCATCATTCTTTGCATAACTTCTCCCTCATTTCCCCACAAGTTAAGTGTAATCATCAATGTGCAGCTCCCCCTGTTGAAGCGGCTGCGCGTTGCTCTTTTTGAACCAAGATAAAACTTCTCTTCATCGCTTTGCGGTTGCGCAATGCCTTCCTCGATAAGTGGCGTCATCTCTGTTCGGCAGCTCAGAAATCAACCGACATCAATTAATGTATCGGAAAATCAATTGTCTGGCTGGAAAGAAAGTATTTTCTATTTCGGCGTTAAAAACTATAATTCGTTGATCACTCAATTTGAAAATCGCCGAAAGAAATCGCCGAAAGGCCACCCGAAAAGGATACCGCAATGACATGGACACGTAACTATTTTGTAGTGGGCATACTATGGGGGGTTCTATTATTCGTCGTCGCTTGTGCCGAAGACGGCGCAGGTGATGACAGGGAAGACGACATCGATAGTTCAATGGACGGGGATGCCGATGCCGATGCCGATGCGGATACAGATGCGGATACAGACGCCGATGCCGATGCAGATGCAGATGCCGATGCCGATACAGACGCCGATGCCGATGCCGATGCCGATGCCGATGCAGATGCAGATTCCGATGCCGATTCCGATACAGACGCAGACGCCGTCAATATTTGCAACGAAACCGTTCCCGACGCGCACTATGTGGACGGCATTCCCGCCTATGCCCAATGTGACGCGAGTCAAAACAGCGCCGTCTGGTCAGACGACGGTGTGAATACCAGTACGGAGCAACTGGATTCATCGTGGGTGAGAACCCAATGGAGCGCAGGGTATCAGTGTACGGAATTCGCAAGTCGCTACCTGAAATTCCATTGGAATGTGGAAGATGTTCCCAACGGCAATGCGGGAAGCTGGTGTGACGGCACACCGCCGGAGGGGCTCATACAAAACGACACACCGGTTCATGGCGACATCATGGTATTTGCCCCGGGCTCCTGCTGGGCAAGCGAGGAGTACGGCCATGTGGGGGTGGTAGATAGTGTAAACGGAAATTCTGTCGAGTTTGTAGAACAAAACGCTCCCGGGCGTCGCAGCTGCGACATCAGCACCGCCGCATGCTTCCTTCATGCTGTTGAAAATAATTGAAAAAAACAAGAGTCATTTGTAGTTGAGGACTTGGGGCCTGATCATTCATCACATTTTTAGAAGTACGTTTTGCGGCAGCATAGATTCCCCCTTGAAAAGGGGGCAAGGGGGATGTCGTCTT
>JAFGXQ010000053.1 GCA_016936575.1 Deltaproteobacteria bacterium | reverse complement strand
ACTGATACGGATACTGATACGGACACTGATACGGACACTGATACGGACACTGATACGGACACTGACACGGACACTGATACGGATACAGACACGGATACGGACACGGATGCGGATACGGATGCGGATACGGATACGGACACGGATACAGATACGACCCCTGCATGTGCCGAGGCGAACCAGCAGGTTTGTTCTTACAGCACTGGAGAGCACTGTGGACTGACCTATGAAGTATGGGCGGATGTCACAGTGGAATGCATGACCAACACCGCGGATGGATTCAACGCCTATTGGAGTCCGAGTGCGAGCGGCTCCTATAAGGCGAGAAAAGGGGTGCGCCCCGGGGCCGTTGACACTGTGGTGAACTATAGTTCAAACTATGCGCCGGATGGTATTTCGTATTTGGCGGTATACGGTTGGGCTCAGAATCCGGTAATTGAATTTTACATTGTTGACAGCTGGGGAACCTGGCGTCCGCCCGGGGTCAATGCGTTGAGTACGTTCAATTCTGACGGGAGCGAATATGAGGTTTTTATCGAGACACTTCCTAGTGCCGACACCCCATTTGGAGATGGAATACAAGCGTACCGATATTGGAGTGTTCGCACATCGAAGCGGGTCGCCGGAACGGTAACGCTTCAGAATCATATTGACCAATGGACAACCCACGGCATTGATTTGTCCACCCTGGATTTTTTCGAAGTATCCCTTCTGGTGGAAGGATACAGCGGGTCATCCGGAAGCGTGAATGTAACTGTGGATTTCAAGTAGTTTGAGCCTTCTTTGCCCTTTCTGGTACATTTATATGGTTGAGCCTCGTTGGGAGGCAGCGGTGAATTGTGAAAAAAAAAGGAGAAGTACATGAGAACAGCATCGTTGATTTGGGTGGTTATTGTCGTTGGAATGGCCGGCTGCCTGGTAGGGTGGGGGTGTTCCGATTCCGGGAACCGTGTGAGTTCGCCCGATGTGATCGGGGACGGGGACAGCGATTCAGATAGTGATGGAGATGGGGATTCGGATGCGGACAGCGACGGCGATTCGGATGCGGATGCCGATGGATACTATTTTGCGGCCGGTGACTGGGGCGGGTACGGGTATACGAATGTGGGCACGACCCCCGGCGGCAGTGTTACCGACTTGAGCGCCGGTTGGACATCGGGCGACAGTTCAGTGTGCGTCAGTGGACAACTGGTGCAGGATTATAGCTCATTAGGTGTGCTCGGCATGGCTGTGAATCAGGAACGACATTCCGGCACTGCCGATGATTGGTCGCCGGGCAGCAATTATTCAGGTGTGTATGTGGATATCACAAAGAATATCAACACTACGATTCGTCTCGAACTGCTGACCGACGGCGATACGTACTGCGCTGAGATACCGGCCGGTGGTGTGGAGCTGGATTGGTCGGATTTCGCCACGTCGTGTTGGGGCACTTCCGGAACCGCCTATTCCGGTGCTCAGCCGTTCACCGGCGTTCAACTGTATGCACCGGGAGACACCGCCACCACTGTTTCGTATGATTACTGCCTGAATGAGTTGTATCCGATTTCAACCGACGCGGATTCTGATAGTGATGGGGATGCCGACAGTGATGCGGATTCCGACGCTGACAGCGACGCCGATTCCGATTCGGATTCAGATTGTACCCAGGCGGACCTGACCGTGTGCAACACTTTTGAAACCGGCGATCATTGCGGATTGACCTATGAAATATGGACCGACGGCAGCGCCGGATGCATGACCAATACCGCTGCCGGTTTCACCGCCACTTGGAACCAGGGCAATGCCAACTACCTGGCGCGCAAAGGCGTTCGTCCGGGGTCGAACCAGCCTGTGGTGAATTATTCTGCCGACTATCAGCCCAACGGAAATTCCTATCTCGCCATATACGGGTGGACCCAGAACCCGCTGATTGAGTATTACATTGTGGACAGCTGGGGTAGCTGGCGGCCGCCGGGAACGGAAAAAATCGGTGAAGTGTCGGTGACCAATGAGGGCACATACGACATCTATAGAAGCTGGCGGGAGAACGCCCCCTCTATTGAAGGAAACAAATCGTTTTATCAGTTCTGGAGCGTGCGTCAGACCCAGCGTACCAGCGGCACCATCACCGTGAAGCCTCACTTTGACGCCTGGGCCCAGTTCGGATTGACCATGGGTTCTTTTTACGAAGTATCATTGGTGGTGGAAGGGTATCAGAGCTCCGGCAACGCCGATGTGACGGTTAATTTTCAATAGGACAACAGGAGTCGCAGCCAGACTCCCGCAGAATGGGACGCACCCACGTGGGTGCAGCCGCAATTCTCGTCATCTGACAACCCGCCGGAGTTCGAATCAGACGAAGGCGGGCCATCGTCGGTATCGGTGTCACTATCACTGTCCGTATCACTGTCACGGTCGGTATCGGTGTCACTGTCTGTGTCAGCGTCTGTATCAGTGTCGGTGTCGGCATCGGTGTCACTGTCTGTGTCACTGTCTGTGTCAGCGTCTGTATCAATGTCGGCATCACTGTCGCTGTCTGTGTCAGCGTCTGTATCAGTGTCGGCATCACTGTCGCTGTCTGTGTCGGTATCACTGTCGGTGTCGGCATCAGTGTCACTGTCTGTGTCAGCGTCTGTGTCAGTGTCGGCATCAGTATCGGAGTCAGCATCGGCATCGGAATCGGAGTCTGTGTCGGCGTCAGTATCGGAGTCGGCATCGGCATCGGAATCGGAGTCGGTGTCGCTGTCGGTGTCGCTGTCTGAATCGCTGTCTGTATCCGCGTCAGATGTTGCGGTGTCTGAATCGGTTCCGGTGTCTACGTCGCAGTATTCCGCTCCGGTGTCGCTCATGAATCCGTCTTCGCAATCCAGGCAGGCAGTTGCGCCTTCCACAGGATTGTAAGTGTTCTGTTCGCAGTTGAAACAATAGTCTTCTGCAGGGGCGTCCTGAAATGTGCCGGGCGGGCAGGGTTCGCATTCTGTCTGTCCATCGGTGTCTGCAAAGGTTCCGGTGGGACAGTCCACACATTGGCTGGTTCCTTCTTCGCTCTGGTAGGTGCCTGGTTCGCATTCCGTGCAGGTTGCGCTGCCGGCGCTATCTGCGAACATGCCGCTTGGACAATTCGCGCACTGGGTTTGGCCGGGAAGGGGTTGAAATGCGCCCATCGGACAATCAAAGCAGGTCGTGGCGCCTGAAAAACTTTGGTATCTGCCGGCGCTGCACAGGGCACATGTGGATTGCCCGCTTGCACTATTGTAGCTGCCGGGTGCGCATATGGCACAACCGGTGCTTCCACTCGCCGACTGATACGTGCCCATCGGACACATGTAGCATGCCGTTTGCCCGGTGGTTGGATTGTAGGTTCCCACGGGGCAGTCCACGCAGCTGGTGCCGTTATCGGCGTAGGTGCCCACGCTGCAGAGTGTACATGAAGTCGCCCCGGAGGATGCCACCCACCCCGATTCGCAATCAATGCAGGAGTCGGAAGAGTTGTCATAATAGGAACCGGCGATACACCCGCTGCATACGGCTTGTCCCGGGGTGGGCGCGAAGGTGCCGGAGGGGCAGTCTAAACATGCGCTGGCGCCGGAATTACTCTGGTACGTGTCGACATCGCACAGGAGGCATGTAGTTTGGCCCGAGCTGATGGCATAGCTTCCCGGCTGACAGGCCGTACAAGAAGAGCTTCCGGCAACCGACTGGTAGGTGCCGACAGGACATGTACTGCATGCGGATTGGCCGGTCGTTGCGCTGTACCAGCCCGTGGGACAGTTCGTGCAGGTGGTCTGTCCGGGGGTACTACTATAAGTTCCGACGGCGCAATCCGTACATGCGCTGCCCCCGTCGGCATAGGTGCCGGCACTGCAGAGCGTACACGAAGTGGCCCCCGAAGAGGCCACCCACCCCGCTTCGCAATCAATACAGGTTTCGGAAGAGTCATCGTAATAGGAACCAGCAGCACAACCCTCGCACGCGGTTTGTCCCGGGTCGGGCGCGAAGGTGCCGGAGGGGCAGTCCAAACAAGCGCTGGCGCCGGAATTACTCTGGTACGTGTCGACGCCGCACAGGAGGCATGTGGATTGGCCCGAGTTGCTGGCATAGCTTCCCGGTTGACAGAACGTGCACGAGGAGCTGCCGGTCACGGATTGATAGGTCCCCGGGGCACACATGCTGCATGCGGATTGACCGAGTGTTGCGCTGTATGTGCCTATCGGGCAATCGGCACAAGTGCTTTGTCCCGCAGTATTGCTGAACGTTCCCTCTTCGCATGAGATACAGCTGTCCTGTCCGAAATCCGGCTGGGCAGTCCCGATGGTGCAGGAAATACAAGATGTTGCGCCGCTGACATTTGCGTAAAATCCGGCACTGCATTCCGTACATTCTGTATTCCCGAGTGTGTCGTTGAACGAACCGGGAGAACACACGGTGCAGACGCCGAAATTCTCGTAGGTGCCGGCGGGGCATTCGTAGCAATCCGCTGCGTCCGTTGCACCCGAATCCGACGACATGCCGGTTGCGCAGGGATACTCTCCGTCGTCTCCCGGACAATAGCTTCCGATATTGCATGTTGCGCATGTTGTATTCAAATACTCGCCGGGAACGCAGCTCTGCGCAGACACTGTTTTGGTAACCAGCACAGCAGCGGCCAGTGCGAATAATATGGATAGATGCAGATATTTCATTTCGATACCTCAATGCGTTCAGTGCGGGCAGAGACCATTGAAACGCTTTGTTGGGTTTGGCGGATCACCGCCATCAGTCCGTCATTCAGTGGGGTGCGTGGGCGCCATCCGGCGAGACGGGGTTCTGCAGTGACTGCGGTTTCGCTCCCCATACGAGAACCGAGTGTCAGTTCAGCGCCGGTCAGGCGGCAGACTTGCTTGGCCACCTGTTCAATGGTTCGTAAACGGTTTCCGCAAATATGTGCCTCTGATTGACGGCTGTCACGCATGTGAATGAGTGCCTCCACACAATCGTCCACATACAGAAATCGTCGCCGCTCCTGACCGTTGGTCTGCAAATGAATATGTCCGTTCAGCGCCTGACTGACCATGTCGGGAATGACATGGCTGCGGGCGGATACCGGCGCTGCATCGTACACATTCCATAGAATCGCCAATTGGCCGCCAAGCTTGCGGGTCCATTGCGCGCCCACTGCTTTTGAACGCCCGTATGCGCCGGGGCTGCCTGCCAATTGCGAACCGGTGAATAGAAACCGCAAACGATGTGCTTCCAGCCACGGAAACACATTCGCGCACAGCATCATGTTGTGTTTCATGATTCTATTTTGAAGGTCCGGGTTCTGAATGTACTTTGCCCCGCCCACATCCCACGCCAAAAACCATACGAAAATGGGTGCTTTGGCAAATGTCGGTACGGAAGGAAGCGTTTTTCGCAAGTCGGTTCCGGTTTTGATGTCGTACCCCGCCACGGCTTCCCCGTTCTCGCGTAGTATACGTTTCAACGCAGAACCAATGAGTCCGTCAGCGCCCAGTATTACATTCAGCATATGCGATCTTTCTGCAGCAATTCGCTTGCGAATAGAACCCATTTTAAAACAAGACCTCGGCTAATTATGAAGTTTCATCAGCGCCGTGTCTAACAAAATCCGTGTGCCGTCGCGAATTACGCGGACTTTACTGGTGCCGCCGGGCCTTGGAACGGTACGCACGGGAACATCCATCACGCGCAGACGGGATTTGAGCGCGCGTACCGGAATTTCAACCTCATAGGAAAACGAGTCATAGCGAATTCCCAGGGCATTCATTTTTTCGGTGTTCCATGCTTTAATGCCCGCGAGAACGTCTGTCATCTGATGTGCGAAAAGTGCGCTGGCCACCCGGCTCACCACAATGTTTCCCATATGGCGAAAGATGCCGTCATCTTTGAGCAGGTGCCGTACCTCCGGATGAAACCGACTGCCGAGCGCGACATCCGCCGTATTATTTTCGATGACCTGAAACAGACGACGGAGGTCTTCTGGAAAAAACTGCAGGTCTGCATCCAATTGCCCGGTAACCGGCGCGCGGCTGGCGTGCATACCCACCCGAATTGCATGTCCTTTTCCTCGGTCATTTTCGTTGTGAATGTAGCGGAGCTGGGGAAAGTGTGGTTGGGTCTCGGCAACGATACGCCCAGTGTCGTCGCTACCGCCGTCTACCACGATTACCTCCGCGTCATTCGGAAACACAGCAAATATTCGTTGAAGACAGGTTGCAATATTGTCGGCCTCATTGAACGCGGCAACAATGATGGCGTACCGATACGATGTTATTTCCATTGCGGGGTACCTGGTCGAGGGACAATGTGGTTTTGGTATTGTTTTTTTCGCTGCTTCATGTGGTCTACAAATCGCGGCAACCCGGCTTGTTCAGCTGCTTCCAGCCCGCGATCGATATATTGAATCGCAGCGTCAAAATCTCCTCGTCGGGCGGCAGAGGCGGCGATGCCGTCCCATAGGGGGGGAATAATAGACGTGATATCGGATATGGCGTTAGTCGACATCTGTTCCAGTTGTCGGAGTGTATCCGGCGATACGGTTTCTGCGGTGGCATTCAACCATACCAGATGGGAAAGACTTGAATACAGCCGTGGCTCCAGCGCAACTGCGCGGTCAAACATGATTCGTGCTGAAGACGGATTCCCCAATTGAATGTACGCAAATCCCAACGCGCTGAATCCGTCTTGTGCGCGGGGGGTATTTTCAATCGCGCGTTTCAGAAACGGAACCGCTTCGCGATACAACCCGCCGCGTACCAACGCGAGTCCCAGGTCGAGGTGACCATCGGGTGCGGTCCAGGGATGACGCGCGTTTTTGCGCAGCAGACGTCCGGCTCCGGGGTCTCCGGTTCGTTCATATATTTCGGCTAAATGAATTTGTGAGCGACTGAATCGGGGCACTACCAGCAGCGCTTTGTAATAGAAGGTTTTCGCGCTTTCAATCTTTCCAGCGGCTCGATATTCTTGGGCCAAACGGTCAAACGCGTAATAATTGTGTTCGGTCACTGCGGCAATACGTTCAAACAAACGAACGGTATTTTGCCAGTAGTGCACCTGTTTAAAAGAAGTAATCGCCATTGCCGCAATAATTATTATCGCTGCCACGCTGATGGTTCGTTGATACCAGATTCCTTTTTTATGCAGTCGCTGAAGCGGTATCACAACCGCGAGCGCAACGCCTACGAGAGGGATATACATCCAGCGATCGGCGCGGGCCTGAACACCGAAATGAATAATGCCCACATATGGAAGCATCAGCAGAATGAACCAGCTCCAACCCGCAAGCAGGTATGGTGCAGTGCAGCGTAGTTTCCATACTGTGAACGATACGGACGCGACTACAATCATTGAACCGACGGCCCATCCCCATGTTCCCGCTTCCACCGGTACAGGATAAAGGGCGCAGAGGTTGTTCGGGATAAACACATCGTGCAGATAGTGTCCGTAGGCTTCGAACGCGAGTCGAAGCTGGCTTTCGGGAGTCAGCCATTGCGCGGTTTCGCGGCCTCCACCTGATTGCTGGGTGAAAAATACCACGGTGGCGATGCCCGCCGCGGTCACCCAGAGTGGCCATTTTTCCCAAAGGCAGCGCCAGAGCTGGTTCCCATTTTGTCGTAGTGCCGTTAGGTTGAAAACAAAGCGGCGACCGGGCCAGAAATCCAGAATCAACAGCAGAACGGGCAGCGCCAGCAAACTGGGTTTGGCCAGGCAGCCGATGACCATCCATAGCCATGTTTTGAATATCTGTTTTACCGTCGGGGTGGGGAGTGCGCGGGTATAGGTCCACAGCGCCAGCATCCAGAATACGCCGCTCAAACAATCTTTTCGTTCGGTTACCCAGGCCACGGACTCCACGTGTAGAGGATGAAACGCAAACACGGCCGCCATGAAGCCGGCTGCCCAGGGAGATTGCAGCACCCTGCGGCTCCACAAAAATAAAAGAACAGTAGAAATTAAGTGTAATAATACATTCACGGCCTTCATGGCGGGGGCGCTGATTCCGAACAACGTAACATCAAGTGACAGGGAAAACCAGGTGAGCGGCAACCAGTAGGCGGCATGGGTGGTGGTGAATTGGTCGACCAGGGCGTCAAGAGAAACGCCCTCTTTCACCATGGGGTTTTCATGGATATAGATGCGATCGTCAAAATTTACGAAGTCCTGAGAATGCAGCGGAAAATAGACTATCGCAGACAAAAGGAGGATTCCCGCAATGATACCGATTTCGATGCGGGTCAGAGGTGTTTTTTTTGCGGTTTTGGAGTCGGTCACGGTGGTAAACCTACGGCAGCGGCGCCGGTTGAACGATGAACCCCGCGCCCGCGAGGATAACGCCGATGAGTCCGGCGAAGAAGAGCTGCTGCAGCGTCGTCATTTTGGGCGAACCCTCCCGTTGAGGGAAGGTCAGTTGCGCCGTCAGCAAATCCATCAGAATGGCGCCCGCAAAAAACGCGGCCCCCATTTCGGGTGGGCCTACAACAAAAAAATAAAATCCAATCAACAGGTAGCAGACCAACGCGGCGCCGGTCAGACGGCGGCCCAGATAGAAGTGAGCGCCTCCGGGAATGACAAACGAAATACCCAGTGCGACTATCCGACTTTTTCCGCCAGGGGAGCTGTCGTCGTTTGATTGGGCCGTCTGCTCGGTTCGGGGGGAATCGGCTGTTGCTACATTCGTATCAATATAGCGAATTCGTTGATGGGTAGGCATCGAGTCGTCGTTGACAGTGCCGTCATCGTCAGCGTCATACTCCTCGTCCTCTTCCTCGTCATCCATCTCCTGCCCGGACTGAAGAATATCGCTGTTGAGCAGCGTATGTACCAGATTGCGTGCGTCTTCACTTTCGTCTTCGGGAACCTCTATACGCAATTGCAGAATGAATTCTGAAATTCCGATGAGCGCCGCGGTGCGAGTGCCGATGAGCCTGGGTGTGAACCCTTCTTCGCGCAGCATGTTTTCAATAATTTCGGCTTCAACTGGATGCGTGGAACGGTACACCTCAACAAACGATTCATTTGGTTCTGCATTCATATCTGAATCGTATCGGCATTTCTCCCCTTCGGCAAGCCGTAAAGTCGCCTTCGTACATATGAATCCATCCGCATGAACATGGCAAAATGAAATGTTTAGGCGCCCCACACAGGAACCCGCCCGTACGAATCAATCTGCCGAATCCCTCGAAGAATCTGTTGTAGAATCCGTCGAAGAATCCGAGTCTGTCGACGTTTCCTCAAACAATGTCCGCACCGGGCGGAAACCGGTATGATAAAATTTTGTATATGGATACCCGCCTAGGGGACGGGATGGTCTTACATAACAACCTGTTTGACTGAAAACACCTCCGCGGCGGTCTTTCATTAGTCCTGATTTTGGCCCAACGGGGTCTGCTACCAATGCCTCAGTTGTGCTTAGCGGTTGGCCATCGAAAAAGTAGTCTGTCCATTCATATGCATTCCCCAACATGTCATAGAGCCCCCATGGATTCGGGAGTTTTTGTTTCACCGGGTGAAGCGTATCGTTTGAATTAAAGCAGTACCATGCGATGTCGTTCAACGCGGGCTCCTCTTCGCAATAGCTCAATGCCGTGTAATGCACATCCCCACCATAGGTATGTGTCATTGTTCCGGCCTTGGCCGCGTACTCCCATTCCACAACTGTAGGAAGGCGGTACCCGGGGCATTGGTAATAGGCATAATAAAGATGAATATCGTTTGAGCAATTGAAATTGTAATTGGCGTTCCAACTGCTAAAAGAATCACTTTGTTCTAAATTTTCTGGATAAGAAGCCCCTGCATCGCCGCTGCAACTGGTGAAATCGTAGCAAATGTCATATCCTTCTAATTTCGACAATTTATTGCACCACACCGCCGCTTCATAGAAATTAATAAACGTAACAGGCGTATTTTCATCTGCTATTTTTGATGGATTTTGGATGTCAAGCGTCTTCCATTGTGATTGTGTAATTTCGGAATCTGAAATGATGAAACTATGGGTTAGAACAATCTGCAAAGGCTGCTCAGCAATCGGAGCCCGGCAGGGAGTGCTTTCGGGAGAGCCAAAATCAAAATTTCCTGACGGTATGTCGATCCACTTGATTTCTGGTTGGGACTCTAGGCCCGATAAAACATCGGGCGGCTGGGACATGCTGCTGCTTGTATCGTGTTGTTCTTGACTACTAGTGTCACGGAATTCCAGACTGTCGGAATCTTGCGAGTCTGTTCTGTTGGAAGATGAGGAGCAACTGCAAGCGCTTGCAAGGCAACACATTGTGATAGCTGTAGCCATCCAAAAACGACCCGCAGGGTATTGTTTCACATATCCAGCGTAGAAATGTTGTACGTCTGGGCAGAGATAAAAGTGCATTTTAATATGTAACCTTTGCATCGATAGCGACTTGTTGGAAATACTCACTCTTTAGTGTCCCCATGGTATTTGTTGCTGAATATACCAACGCATAATACCCCTTCATGAAAGGTGCAACAAAAAGGCGCGGGCACAGGAACTCGTCCGTACAAATCAATCTGCCGAATCTGTTGTAGAATCCGTCGAAGAATCCGAGTCCGTCGACGTTTCCTCAAACAACGTCCGCACCGGCCGGAAGCCGGAATCGTAACGTTTCGCGTACGGGTAGTCTCCGGATTGATAACTTGGACTCGTATAGCATCCGGTTAATTTAAATTTTCCGCCACGTAAATCTTTGCGTCTACCAATTGTTGGTCCTTGAGGGTCGACAAGAACGACATCCGAAGGTTGGTTGGTTCCGTCAAGGGATTGACCATCCGACCAGAAATCGGTCCATTCATAGACGTTTCCTAATATATCGTATAGTCCCCACGGGTTGGGAAGCTTTTGTTTCACCGGATGGAGTGTATCACCGGAATTAAAACAGTACCATGCGATATCATTCAATGCGGGCTCGTCTTCGCAATAACTGAGTGCGGTATAGTGCACGTCTCCACCATAGGTATGGGAAGTTGTGCCTGCTTTGGCTGCATACTCCCATTCCGCAGTTGTCGGCAGTCGGTATCCCGGGCATGAATAGTAATTGTTAAATTTATGAATGTCTGATGGACAGTTAAAATTGTAGTTGCTATTCCAACTGCTGAGTTCATCGCTCTGTTCCATCCCATCCGGGTAACCAGAACCTGCGTGGCCTGTGCAATTTGAGAAATCGTAGCAAGTGTCATATCCTTCCATTTTAGAAAGTTTGTTGCACCATACGGCAGCTTCATAGAAGCTGATGAATGTCACTGGTTTATTTTCGCCGACGTTCTTTGATGGGTTTGGCAAATCGAGGGCTTGCCACTCATGTTGTGATATTTCAGCTTCAGCGATAAGAAAAGAATGGGTCAGTGTTACCGATGTTTCTATTTCAATCAGGGGGGCTCTGCAGGGGCGTTCCGTAGGTGAACCAAAAATAAAACTGCCGTCTGAAATGTGAACAAAATTGGTTTCAGGGATTCGCTCGTTGCCGGTCAATTCGTCGGCTATTTCAGTATCGAAAAAAGAATCAGTTTGAGTTGTGTCAGACGATTCGGAGTCAGAAGATGAATCAGTCTGGTTTGCGGTACTAGATTCATTGTTTTTTTTAGAAGATGCGCATGCGACACATGAAATAATTACAAGTGCGAAAAAAACGAACGAATTTTTTATTTTGAGAAACATAAACGTGGACTCCTAGTATATTACTTTCGTGTTTTGTGCGGTTAACTCAAAGAATTCGGCCTTATCTGTGCTCATGGTATTTCTTGCCGAATACGCCAACGCATAATACCCCTTGCCGCGGTTGCTTTTTGTGGCGGGAAGGTAGCTGACAACATTGGCGGGGGCGTAGGGGT